>JBFZEY010000481.1:0-4281 GCA_041306625.1 Spirochaetota bacterium
TGCGTTTCGCGAAAGACGGCGAGGATTCGCCGCTGGCCGCGGTCCAGGGGAGCGACCGGCGGTTGAAAAACGCGACGACGATGGCGAAGGGCATTGTCGAGATCGCGGAGGACGGAGAGGACCGCAAGGGCGTCGTGGTACAGGGTAGCGACAAACGGCTTAAGAATGCAAGCGAGACGGCCCCGGGCATTCTGCGTTTCGCGAAAGACGGCGAGGATTCGCCGCTGGCCGCGGTCCAGGGGAGCGACCGGCGGTTGAAAAACGCGACGACGATGGCGAAGGGCATCGTCGAACTCGCGGAGGACGGAGAGGACCGCGAGGGCGTTGTGGTCCAGGGGAGCGACCGGCGGCTTAAAAATGCGACGACGATGGCGATAGGCATCGTCGAGCTCGCGGAGGACGGAGAGGACCGCGAGGGCGTTGTGGTACAGGCGAGCGACAGCCGTCTTAAAAATGCGAGCGAGACGGCCAGGGGCATTCTGCGTTTCGCGAAAGACGGCGAGAATGCAGCGCTGACTGCGGTGCAGGGGAGTGACCGGCGTCTTAAAAATGCCACGACAACGTTGAAAGGGATCGTCGAACTCGCCGATGATGGTGAGGATGCCGGAGAAGTGGCGGTCCAGGGGAACGACCGGCGGCTGAAAAATGCCACGACGATGGCGAAGGGGATTGTAGAGCTTGCGGAGGATGGCGAGGACGCCGGGGGCGTTGTTGTGCAGGGTAATGACCGCCGGCTGAAAAAGGCGACCGAAAGCGGGCCGGGCATAGTGGCCCTCGCCGGGAACGGGGAGATCAGAAAGGGAGCGGCACTTCAGTCCGATGACGTGCGGCTTTCGGACCCCAGGGAGCCGCTTCCCCATTCGCATAACTACGCGCCGCTGGTGCATTCATATTCCGGCCACTCCGGCACGATAAGCGTGACCGAGAAGCGCAGCGAGACCTTCGCCGGGATAGCTCCGCCGCCGGACTCCTCGGCGGTGGTGTACGCGAAAAACGAATCCACCGGCGACGGCTCGGTCGGCGTGATCGGTGTATCCGCGGGTCTTCCCGATGGCGCACAACGCTCGTGGGGTGTGCTTGGCCACGGCGCATTCGCCGGTGTGCGGGGGCAGTCTCCGGGCAACGGCGAGGCCGGGCCGCGCGGCTGCGGGGTGCTCGGCGTTTCACGGTTCGGCGCGGGCGGCGTGTTCGCAAGCGAGCACAGCTTTTCCCTGGTCGCGGACGGTTACGGATCGATCGGCGACTACGACGATACGGTGAACCTGGTGGGAAACGGCGAGGCGCTTCTGGTAAAGGGTTCGTCGGAGTTTCATGGCAGGATGCGGGTCCACAACCGGAGCAGGGAGGGCTCGTTCCCGGTGAATATCGTGGAGATGTTCGAAGTTGATGATATCGATTACATCTCTCCGGGCGATATCCTTACGGTCAGTACGGTCGGGGGCGGCGTGCTGTCACGTTCGAGCGGCGCATACATTCGTTCGGTCGTCGGGATCGTTTCGGGAAACCCGACGGTTGTGATTGACAACACCGGCGAGTCGAGGAAGGCGTATCCGGTGGCGCTGGCAGGCAGGGCGCTCTGCAAGGTCGACGCGCGCAGCCGCCCGATTCGGCCGGGCGACCTCATCGTGACATCTGAAACGCCGGGGTGCGGCATGGCCGGGGAGATCGACTCGTTCGCCAAAATCGGCACCGTTATCGGAAAGGCGCTCGACGGGCTCTCCGAGGGAATGGGAACCATCCCGGTGTTTGTGGCGCATCTTTAAAAACGCGAAGGGCGGATCAGAATGATCCGCCCTTCGCCTGGCTTTAAGGATAAGGACCGACACTGCCGCGCTGTGTGCCGGGTCAGGGCTTGAGCCGCTTTAAAATCTCGATCTCGGCGCGACTGAACACCTCTTCCTGGTACTTGTTGACATCCTTCGCGAGTTCCTTTCCCACATAGGTGATCTTCCGGCTGTATGGTTTCTTTTCGTACCTGTCCACCCACATGACGACGGCCGTTTTTTCAGAGTCCCATATCCGGGCACCCTGGTTGTCCTTCAGGGTCTCTCCCGTAAACGGCCCGTACTGATCCTGGATGCGACGGTTCACTTCGTCCATGGCAAGATAGGGGAAACGCACGGCCACATAATAGAGGCGTGGTTCGATTTCCGCGGCCGTGGTATCTCCGGTATCGGCCGCGGGAGCAGTCTCGCGGGCAAAGAAGCCGTAAATATATTCTATATCCCCGTCACGCGAGGTGATGATTTTCTTTTCATCGGTGTAGGTGATTTTGCCCAGTACGTTATTCTTCACCGAGTTCAGAGAATCGCCCCATTTGGTTTTATTGAAACCTTCAATTGTTTTACCGGCAGTCTTAGGGGTTTCTTTTACGGCCGGGGTTTCCCTGGCCGGGGTCGGCGGAGTCTTCCGGGCGGGAGCCGTCTGGGCGAAAAGCGATACGCATGCCGCCAGAATGCATACCGCCAGGAATCCCTCGATGAATCGTTTCATGATGTGAATCCTCGCTGTAAGATGTCGCGGGCCGTCATGGTGCCCGGGACGGGACATGGGGCGCCTGACTTCATTATCGGATGCGCGGGGCAAATAATGAAAGGGATTATTTACCCCCGGGCGTTCAAATTGTATTGACATACTCCGCGCGCTCGGTTATTTAAAAGTGAGTTGCGGCGATGAATGAGGAGGAGATATGGCTGGTATCCTTGAGGTAAATGACGGCAATTTTAACAAGGAGGTCCTGGAGGCCCCCGGCAAGGTGCTGGTGGATTTCTGGGCCCCGTGGTGCGGTCCCTGCAGGATGCAGACCCCCATCCTGGAGCGGCTTGCGCAGTCCGGAACCATCAGCGCGAAGATAACCAAGCTCAACACCGATGAGAACCCGCAGATCGCGCAGAAGTACGGCATCAGCTCGATCCCCACGCTGATACTCTTTGCCGATGGCAACGAGTCGGAGCGGATGATAGGGGTTCAGCCGGAAAACGTGCTGAGCCAGAAACTGAAATAGCCGGTCCCCCCGGTTTCACTGTCCCCGGTTCGCTATTCTCCATGAGAGCGGTAGTTCAGCGAGTGCTGCAGGCCGGCGTGGAGCTTGACGGCATGGCGGTTGCCTCCATCGGCAGGGGCATGCTCGCGCTGGTCGGATTTCATCGTGACGATACCGATCCGGATTATGAGTATATTGCCGGAAAAATCCTGGGACTGCGGATTTTCGACGACGGGTCGGGAGTCATGAATCATAGCCTGTCCGAGGCGGGAGGCGGGCTGCTTCTCGTTTCACAGTTTACGCTGTACGGAGACGCACGTAAGGGCAGGCGTCCGTCTTATTCAGAAGCGATGCACCCCGGCCCGGCCCGGGAGATGTTCGACCGTTTCGTCGCGCACTGTCGTTCGCTCCATCCGGTCGTGGAACAGGGGGTGTTCGGGGCGGACATGATGGTCAATCTTGTCAACTGGGGTCCCGTCACGATCCTTTTGGACAGCGGCCGGCTCTTCTAGTCCGGGCAGGCCGTGTGAGGATTCTATTTATTAGACTTGTTGCATAACTGAAAATAATGTTATCGCGAGGAGGCCGCAGGCCGACGTGGCGATCCCAAAAGGCAACAAGTTATAGGCAAAAAACCAGATACTGTATGAAATTGCCACGCCCCGATACGGCCGGGGCTCGCAATCACACTCAGTAAGCAACAACTCTATTTATGAAGATAATACTGACAGGACCAAAATGCTCCGGGAAGAGCACAATCGGACGGCGTCTGGCCGAGTGTACCGGTCTTCCCTTTGTCGAGACCGACTCCCGCCTCGAGGAACTCTATTTCGGCCAGACCGGTGCACGTCGAAGTTGCCGGGAGATCTGTTCGCTCGAGGGTGAGGCGTCTTTCCGCGAACGGGAGGCCCGCGCGGCTGCCGACATCGCCGGGCGCGACTGGTGCGTGATCGCCACCGGCGGCGGTACCTTGCTCGATCCGGATTCCCGCGGCCTGCTTGCGTCCGGGTCGATCCTCGTGCTCATCAAGGCGCCGATCCACCTGCTCTGGGACCGGCTGCAGGCAGCCGGTCTGCCGCCATTCCTCTCGTGCGCGGACGGGCTGTCCGAATACCAGGAACGGGTTCGCCGGTTGTACGAGGCGACGGAGCACCTGGCCGATATCGTCTTGACCGTAACCGCGGAAAACGAAAACGACGCCCACCGGCTGCTCATGGACAGGATAGCCGGCGCGATGCTCCTTCGGATGCGCTCGCCGAGCTCATTCGGTGATATATTGCGCGTAACGACCTTCGGCG
>JBFZEY010000482.1:0-7508 GCA_041306625.1 Spirochaetota bacterium
CGTGTCTCGTGTTTATTATCCCGGCCTGCCGGGGCATCCACAATATGAACTCGCTCTTTCTCAGATGCGCATGCCTGGTGGAATGATCACCATGCGTCTTAAGCGGGGTCTGGGGGCGGCAGTAGCACTGGCTGAAAAAATTCGGATATTTACGTATGCGACATCTCTAGGACATCCGAGAAGTCTGCTGTTTTACTATCCGACCGACCTGTATGTCGATTCGGTATCATACCTGTCCTCTGATCAGAAAAAGTCTATTCGGGAATGGATGGGGGACGGACTGGTGCGCATAAGCACCGGATTGGAGGATGTTGAAGACCTTATCGAAGATATTGACCGGGCACTGCGGGGGAGAACATTCAAGAGCGTCGCCGCACCGGCGGCATATGCCGTTTTGAAGAGACTCGGAACAAAGAGCTGATCAGTCCTTGAAATTATAGTGTTTTTTTACCGGTTCCCTGACGTCCCAGGTGCACGATAAACCGCGCGGAAAAGTGACGAAATCACCACTGCCGAATTCAACCTTTTCGCCGTCCGATGTTTCAACAATTACCCGCCCTTCCAGCAGGTAGCACTCCTCCGTTGAATCATAGCTCCAGTCGAAACGGGAGATCTCTTTCTGCCATACCGGCCATGATCGGACTTTCCGGTTGGCAAGCATCTCTTCCCGGGGTTTTTCAATGGTAATTTTCATTTTCCTCTCCGGCTCAACAAGATTATTGGTAACGTGTTTGGACGGGCGGCTATAAACACAGTAGAGTGACGGCGAATACTCTCCAACTAGATGATACCATCCCGGCATCACGCTGCGTCAAATATAAAATACCCCGTTGACGCAGGATAATTGTCGGTTAGAACGGCGGCTGGCGGTACCGCTTAATCGCACGCTTATGATGCATGCGTCATATTTGAATTGACATTATGTTATATTGGCGTTATCTTATATCTGCGTTTTGCTTGGTACTCTATACCACTATTTAATTGAACGTTTATTTTAACGCTGGAATAATCCGGCGAATTTCTATTTTTAAAAGGATGGGACGATGAAAACTTACCTTATACCGTTTGTATGTCTTGTGATTGGTTTTTCAGGTTGTTTCGCAAGCTCACCGGCACCGATTAAGGAAACTCTGCTAATCGAAAAATCTGCCGACCAGGAAAAGAACCTCGCGCGTATTGAGGACGAGATTGTCGTCATCAACCAGGAAAACAATAAAGTTAAGGAATCGCTTAAAATAACCTCCCAGAAGGTTGTAATCAGCGAAAAAGAGCTTTCCGGACTGGAAAAAGAAGCTTCGCTTCTAATGGAAAAGAAGAAATTGTATGTCATTTCAGACAACACCACTGCACTTGGGGAAGTCGAGAAAGCAATGGTGGACAACCAGCAAAAGATCAACATTGAAAAATTAAAACTGGCGTTTTTAAAGGCTAAAAATGATTATGAGGATGCCGATGTCGAGCTTAAAGAATCGGAGCTTTCCGTAAAGATTGCCGAGCTTAACTATGAAAAAGCCAAAATAGCAAGGGCCTATCAGGATCGTACAATGGGCGAAATTCCCACAAACCCGAAAACCGGGAAAAAGGAAGACAAGTCACGTATCGACGTTTCTGCCTATGAGAAGTATCTAACATCGAGGAAGGAAAAAGCGGCAAATAACCGGCAGAAATACCTCAAAAACCAGGACACCTTTAAAATGGCGGAAGCCAAGCTTGTTGAATCAGGATACGGTAAATAACCCCTGAAAGGGAATGGAGTGATCGGTATGTTGAAAAAAACTATTATTTTATTGGTCGCGACGGCGATACTCGCAACGGTATCGGAAAGGCCGGTTTTTGCGCAGCTTTTCAAATGGACCAGCGATTATAAAAACCTTCACAACGAAAAGGTTGCTGTCGAGCTGGAGCTGAAAGGCGTCCAGCGCCAGTTCTCAAATGAAAAATCCAATCTCGAAAACGCCATCAAGGATCTCGAGAGGCAGATAGACCGGCTCAACGGGGAAATTGAATCATGCAATAAGCAAAGGGAAAAGGACAAAAGTCTCTGCGAAGACCGGGTGAAGGAGCTTAAAGGAACGATAGACACTTTACAGAGGAAAGGCAGCGACCGCGAAAAGGATCTCGTCGAGGAAAACAAGAAGACGCAGGCGCGATACGAGGGAGAGCTTGCGAAGCTTAAGAAAGAACTTGAAGACGAGAGGACGAGAAGAATAAAGGAGCTTGATGAGACAAAAAAATCATACGAATCTCAGATGGCTGAAATGAGGAACACGATCGCCAATCTCAGTGACGAGATGAAAAATCTTAAAAAACTTACCAAGGCCCAGCAGGACGAGCTTGACAGGATGAAGATGCAGGCGGATGACCTCGAAAAGCAGCTCGGGGAAGAAATCCGGAAAGGGGAAATTCGTTTGAAACGGTTCCACGACAGGCTGGTCATCAACATTGATGATCGTATTTCTTTCGATTCAGGATCGGCGGAATTGAAAAAAGAAATCCTTCCGGCGCTGCAAAAAATCACAAAAATACTTTCCGAGTATCCGGAATACAATATCGTCGTCGAAGGTCATACCGACAATGTTCCCATTAAGACACGTCAATTCAGGGACAACTGGCAGCTGTCTACGGAAAGGGGCCTTGCGGTGCTCAACTATATCCTCAACCAGGGCAGGAAGATAAACAATGCGCGGTTTTCCGCGGCCGGATACGCTGAGTTTAATCCAATTGTATCAAATGATAGCGCGTCCAATCGTGCGCTAAACCGGCGTGTCGACATTGTCGTAATTCCGCGGGTCACTAAAAAGTAATACGGGGCGAGAAACTGATATACAATTTACCTCTCTCCGCAGCCGGGGAGAGGTTTTATTTTATAGTAAACGCTGTCAATTTGAGCTACACTTTTAGCGGGAAAAACGGCTATGCGAACGATGAACTTCTTTATATTCTTTTCATTGTTTTTGCTTGTATACGGGCTGATCAACTATTATATATTTTTAAGGGGATGGCAGCTTATACCGCGTGGGTCCGCTCTTCGCCCGTGGTATGCAATTGTTTTCTTGCTGGTTGCATCATCATATATCGTCGGTCGTGTCCTGGAGAGATATTCAGTATGCATTGCAAGTGATGCTGCCATTTTTACAGGGTCGTTCTGGTTTGCGATAATGACCTACGTTTTTATTGGTCTTGTCGTTGTAGATTTATTCCGGTTGATTAACCTGGCAATTCCTCTCCTGCCGTCTTATGTAATTGAAACGGGAAACCACGCAAAATACATTATCGCGGCTGCCATATCGGCTGGTGCGTTATTGATCGTAACTGCAGGCTATGTTAATGCCTCAAGTCCGCACGTTCGTACGCTTGAAGTCGTACTCTCCAACAAAACGGTTCCGCATAATGGATTACGGATAGCCCTGGCCACGGACATACATCTCGGTATAATTATAGGAAACTCACGACTCGATCGCATGGTAAAAATGATCAATGACATGAACCCTGATATCATACTGCTAGCGGGTGATATCGTCGATGAAGACCTTGCACCAGTAATTGAAAAAAATCTTGGAGAGACCCTGCGTGGTTTGAGGGCGAAGTACGGGGTGTATGCCGTCACAGGCAACCATGAATATATCGGCGGTGTGGAGGAAGCCGTTCGTTATCTTACAGAACATGGAATCACCGTTCTGCGCGACAACGCCGTTCTGATTGATAACAGCTTTTACGTTGTTGGCCGGGAGGACAGAAGCATAACCGGCTTTACAGGAAAGAAGAGAAAACCCTTAAACGAAATAATTTCCGGTCTTGACAAACGATTTCCGATCATCCTGATGGACCATCAGCCGTTTCAACTTGAAGAGGCCGTCGTAAACGGTATCGATCTTCAACTTTCAGGTCATACGCATCACGGACAAATGTGGCCATTCAATTATATCACACGCGCCATTTACGAAAAAAGCTACGGATATATGCAGAGGGGCGATACTCATGTGTATGTCTCAAGCGGATTCGGTACGTGGGGGCCCCCGGTGAGGGTCGGGACGGGAGCGGAAATAGCCCATATAACAATAAATCGACGAAAGTGACCGGAACTGATCATGTCCAGCATCGATAGAGATTCCGACGTGGAAAAGGTTCCGTTATTATGGGAGGACCAGGAACCTTCTGAAACTCAGATCGAAAGGATAAACACTGAAAACCTCAAGCGACATGCGAATTTCAGAATTGCCGCCGATTATGTATCCAATGCTTTCTCGGGAATAGATTCGGTTCGCAAAATTGTCTTGTTCGGTTCGGTCGCCATTCCTCCATACAGAAAAGTGGCTTTGAATGGCAGATTCGCAGGGAACGGTGTTGAAGTTTATCACCATTGCGCTGACCTTGATTTGGCCATATGGCTGGATGATGTGAAATATATCAATGAACTTCGAACGGAGAGAGTCCGCGGCCTTTCACTTCTGCAGCAGGAAAAAAGTACAGGTGTTGCACATCATCAGGTCGATGTTTTCGTGCTGGACGGCAATACAGGGAAATATCTCGGTCGCCTGTGTATTTTCGGAAAGTGTCCTGCCAAGAAGTATGTTTGCAGGATTGCGGGTTGCGGTGCAACTCAGTATCTTCGAATCCACGATGGTTTCATATTCGATCCCGTTATTTTTAATGCATCTGAAACCATATGTTTATACGACCGTAGATAAAATGAACAATCGACATAAAGATATGAGCATAGATAACCGGCTCCCGGACAGAGGCGAACTCAACAGTCGTTATTCAAAACTGGTCCCTATATATGAAAAGGTTCTTATTGGTGTTGCTCAGGACTTAAAAGACGCCTTGCTGGCGGCAGGACTGAACCCGACGATTAAGTACAGGGTCAAATCATTTGACAGTTATTTCAACAAGCTTATTAGGAGGATGCGGCAAAACCAGGGGTCCTGCGTTCCCGAAGAGATCACCGATATTCTCGGCGTGCGCATAATATTTCCGTTCCTGGAAGATATAGAAACTGCTGAAAAAATAATACGGACTTCATTTTCGGTAACGGGAAGCGAGAAAAAGGGCATTAATCACTCCTTCCGCGAATTTGGTTACGAGGCGACCCACCTGATGCTTCGGATGGAACCGTACATTCCGGAGGAGACCGGATTGGAGGTCGCCTCATGCTGCGAGATACAAATCTCAACCATTCTTCAGGATGCATGGTCCGAAGTGGAGCATGAACTTGTATATAAGGCGGAGTTCACACCGTTCGATCTCCCGCTAAAAAGGAAGCTGGCCGCACTTAACGCGAATCTTACTCTGGCTGACATTATCTTTCAGGAAATACGTGATTATCACAGGGCTATGCAGTTGGAATTAAAGAAGAGGAGAAGCCTCCTATACGAAAGAACTGGAATTTACGAAACGATAGCCGGACCGCAATCATCTGCCGGTACAACAGTTGATCAAGAGACGGTATTGCAGCAATCCGATTCAATACCTGAAGACAACATCGATAATATCCTTCTTAAAGCTATTACCGCTCACAATGAGGGGCGGTACCCTCGGGCTATTTCACTTTATTCCCGCCTGTTGGAGGTTGAGAATCTTCCGTCCGTTAAGTCAATCATTCATAATCACCGGGGCATGGCATACCTCGCCCAGGCGAAATACCCTGAAGCGATTGATGATTTTTCAGAGGCGATCAACCTGGACACTTCAAATTTCAGGGCTTACAATTACAGGGGCCTTTGCCGCAGAATGATCGGCGACCACGGCACTGCCATCGATGATTTTAATACATCGATAACCGTGAACCCATACCAGTCCGAATCATATTACAGCAGGGCGCTTGCGTGGTACGATCTCGGTGATATCGCCCGCGCATTCGAAGACTGCAACAGTGCACTTAATTTCAAGCCGGAATCCTCGTCCATTCGAAGTTTCTTCGATATGGTCAGAAAAAAAATGTTTGAATGACCCCTTTGGTGACGTTTCTTTTATAGCTTGACAAAAGATATGCACGAAAAGTATGTAATTACGTTTGATTTCCCTTTTATTAAGCCTGCAAAGGATATGAGATGTTCAGCGAAAGAGCGTATTGCGGCGATATAACCGAATCTAATACAGGTAAACTGGTCCAGCTCGGCGGCTGGGTAGACAAGAAGCGGGATCTCGGGGGTATCATTTTCATCGAGCTTCGCGATGTTTCCGGTATCGTACAGGTCGTCGTCGATTCATCCAAATCACCGGATTTAGCCGAAATTGCGGAGAGCGTTAAAAATGAATTCTGCCTGAGGATCGAAGGCACTGTGCGCAAGCGTTCTGCCGAAACCGTCAATCCGGCGCTTAAGACGGGCACGCTTGAGGTTGAGGCCGTGAATATCGAGGTTCTAAATCCATCATTAACGCCGCCTTTTCCTCTGGATGCCCGTAGCTCGATCAATGAAGAGCTCCGACTCGAATATCGCTACCTCGATCTCCGACGCGAAGAAATGCGCGAAACAATGCTCGCACGCCACAGGGCGACCCAGGAAATTCGAAGGTACCTGACTGAAAAGCGCTTTATCGAGATTGAAACGCCGATACTGAACAAATCGACGCCCGAGGGTGCGCGCGATTTCCTCGTTCCGAGCCGAATCAACAAAGGCATGTTTTACGCGCTTCCGCAGTCACCACAGCTCTTCAAGCAAATATTGATGGTGTCCGGTTTCGACCGGTATTTCCAGGTGGTCCGATGCTTTCGCGATGAAGACCTTCGAAACGACCGACAGCCCGAATTCACCCAGGTCGATATGGAGCTTTCGTTCGTGAGCCGCGAAACGGTAATAGAAATAATCGAAGGCCTGATGAAGGCCATCGTTAAGGAAACAATTGGACTCGATGTCGTCTTGCCGTTTCCTAAAATGAGCTATGATGAGGCGATGGACCGTTATGGAAAAGACGCGCCCGATACGAGATTCGGGCTGGAGCTTTGCAATTGCAGCGAAATACTGAAGAACTCTTCTTTCAATGTTTTTAGCGCAGCGCTCGCTTCCGGAGGCATTGTCAAATGTCTTCCGGTCCCCGATGAAGGGGCCATTTCCCGAAAAATGATCGACGATTACACGGAATATATAAAAACTTACAGGGCGAAAGGTCTGCCTTATTTCCGCTTCAGAGAAGGTTCCTTCGAAGGCGGGATAGCGAAATTCCTGAGCGAATCCGAGCGTACTGCATTGACCGAGAAGCTGGCGCTAGAGGGCAATGTACTGGTCTTCTTCGCTTCGGACCGTGAAGGAGTGGTGAACGACACTCTGGCGAATCTCCGGCTCAAGATCGGAAACGATCTTAAACTGATTGATGAAGACAAATTCAATTTTCTCTGGGTTTTAGATTTTCCGCTTCTCGAGTACGACGAGCAGGAAAAGCGCTATTACGCGAAACACCACATGTTTACCGCTCCGCTCGCCGGGCATGTCGATTCTCTTGAGACATTATCGCCGGAGTCGGTGAATTCTATAAAAGCGCAGGCCTATGATATTGTTCTCAACGGCGTC
>JBFZEY010000483.1:0-3265 GCA_041306625.1 Spirochaetota bacterium
GTCGCGTTTCGAGTTCGCCGTTCGGACCGCGACGACACCCGAGGCGGGGCTTGTGGAGATCGGCCGGGAGCTTCCGGACATCATCATCCTCGACGTTATGCTCCCGGGGACGGACGGTTTCACCCTGTGCCGTGAGATCCGCAAGACCCACTCGGTGCCCATCATCATGCTGACCGCGCGCGGCGAGCTTAGCGACCGCGTGGTGGGCCTGGAGATGGGCGCCGATGATTATCTCCCCAAGCCCTTCGAGCCGCGCGAGCTCGTGGCGCGCATGCAGTCGGTGCTGCGCCGCAGCCGCAAGGACGCGCCCGGGCGCATGTTCCGCGCCGGCGACCTCGAGGTGGACTTCGACCGCCGGCACGTCAGCCTTAACGGCGCCGAGGTGGTGCTTACCTCGATGGAGTTCGCGCTGCTGTCGCTGCTGGCGCGCAACCGCGGCGTGGTGCTCTCGCGCGACATTATCTTCGAGCGTCTCAAGGGCCTCGACGACGATTCGTTCGACCGCTCAATCGACGTGCTGGTGAGCCGCCTTCGCCAGAAGCTGGGCGACGATCCCCGAAGGGGGCGCTACATAAAGACCGTGCGCGGCACGGGCTACGCCTTTACGGCCTGACGGGGGCTCGCATGAAACTCAAACACAGCATCTTCACCAAGCTCTTCGGCATCATTGTTGCGACGGCGCTCCTCGTGAACCTGCTCATAGGCGCCTATTTCGGCTCGCAGTTCCGCCTCAACCGGCGCGACAGCTTTCTTAAAAACATGGACGCCTACGCGGACTACATGATCCGGGACCTCGGCACGCCGCCCGACCGCGCAAGGGGCGAGCGCCTGGCCCGCGAGACCGCTATAAATATCGCCGTTGAGGGAGCGGGCATCAAATGGGCGACCGCCCCCCTCCCCCCGCCGGTGAAATACAAACACCCCGCGCACCGTACGCCGCGCGGCAGCTTCGGCTGGGACAGTGGCACCTACATCTACGAGACCGGGCGCGAGGGCGTCCGCTATCGTTTCTGGGGAAGCGCGCGCGACATCCCGGAGGGCGGGGGTTTTATGCTGTACCTGTTCCTTGGCCTGGTGAGCGCGGTGATGATCGGGGCCTATCTCCTCATCCGGCGGCTCCTTTCGCCCATACGCCTGCTCGCCGACGGAGTGAAGCAGACTGCCGCGGGGAACCTGGGGCACCGTGTTCCGATTGGCTCCGCCGACGAACTGGGCGAGCTCGGCGCGTCTTTCAACGCCATGAACGAGCGTGTCAGTGCGATGCTCGCCTCGCGCGAACAGCTGCTCCGCGACGTGAGCCACGAGCTGCGCTCGCCGCTCACCCGCATGCGCGTGGCCCTTGAGCTCATGCCCGAGGGACCGCCCCGGCAGAGCGTGCTGGAGGACGTCGCGACGATCGACGCGATGATCGGCGAACTGCTGGAGACCCAGCGACTGGAGCGCCCGGAGGGTGCGCCGCGCCGCGAGCGTATTGACCTGGGTGACGCGCTCTCCGGTGTTATCCGCGAATTCGCCGGGGGAAAAAGCGCGATCAATCTCGACCTTCCCGACGGACCGCTTATCGTCAACGCCGACCGCGAGCGGGCGCTGATCGTGCTGCGCAATATTCTCGGTAACGCCCTGAAGTATTCGCCGGAGGGCGCGGCCGTCGATGTCGCGGCGCGGACCATTGACGGCGGCGTGCGCCTGACGGTCGGCGACCGGGGCGGCGGCATTCCCGAGGAGGAGCTTGGGCGCGTGTTCGAGCCGTTTTACCGCGTGGACCGCTCGCGCTCGCGCGAAACCGGCGGGTACGGGCTGGGCCTGCATATCTGCAAGCGGATTATGGACGCGCACGGCGGGAGTATTGTGGTGCGCAATCGCACCGGCGGCGGTACGGAGGTGGTGCTGGAGTTTGTTTCATGACGCTTCCCCGGGCCAGCGAGCCCTGAAAGGCAACCTCACCCCCCGACCCCGCTTCGATGAGCTCGGCGCGGCGCCTCTCCCATTAAGATTGGAAGAAAGGAGAGGTCTTTTGGTTGTTCTTCCATGGAAAAACCAACCAGTATCCTCAATACGGCTCCCCTTTATCAAAGGGGAGCTGCCAGCGGCTGAGAGGAATCGTTACGCTTCATGAAGTATTTACGACCCATGCCCTAGCCTACCGTTTCCGGTTGCCGCGGGGAAAGCGTACTGGTTGGCTGCCGGTGGCGTAACGAATCCTCCCGCCTCCGGCGCGCCCCCTTTGGTAAAGAGGGCTCCTGTTGGATGGGCTTTTGAAACGACTGCTTTGCCACCCGGCCCTCCGAAGGGGGGCTGGTGTTCGAGCATATCTTGTGGATTGATATTAACTGATTACCGCGCACAAACCATCAGCGATACCGCCATCGCACACATCACAGCCCATACCCGCCTTCAATCAGCTCAACCAGCCGCGAGCTAAAGCGCGCCGCCGGGGCGCCGTCAACGACGTTGTGGTCGAAGAGTATCGTCATTTTTAGGTGGTCGCGGACCGCCGGCCCGCCCTTCGCGATGCCGCTTTTCCGCGTAATGGAGCCAAGCGCGAAGCAGACCGTATGGATGGTGGTGGGGACGATCCAGCCATCCGCCGCGCCCATCATGCCGACCGAGGTGAGGACGGCGGTGCCCATCATGCGCTGTACCCGAAAGGGGTTGCGCAGAATGAGCTTCCAGACAAGCAGGCGCAGAAAGCCCGGCAGCAGCGCGTAAAGGCGCACTGGGCCGCTCGCGCGCCGTTCCCCGATGACGAGGCCGCCCCCGCCTTCGGTAGTTGTCTTTTTTGCGCGCTCTATCTCGTCGTAAATCTCAGCGACGCTCTTTTTATCGATTGCGCGGATGACCAGCGGCAGGGGGACGGGTACACCGTCGACCTCCTTTTCGACCAGGATGGAGAGGTCGACGTCGTCGAAGAGTACCAGCTTCGCCCTTCCCTTCCGTAATGCATGCACCTGTTTGTGCTCGGCGAGCGCCCGGCCGATGCAGGTGATGATCCATGAGGTAAAGGAGAGCTTCGCGCCGGGCGTGCGCTTAATTCCCCGTATTCTCTTTCGCGCTTTCGTTACATCGATCTCGAGGAGAGCTTGAACATAATGTTTACGCGCGGCGAGACGGCCGATGTCGATGGTGAAGTGTCTGCCGGGCGGGAAGGTGTGGATGGTGTGTGATTGCTGCTCCATGACCCACTCCCTTTATCATCCGAACATAAGACTGTCCAGTTCTTTTGGGAAAGGGCATGAAGGGAACGATCACCCCTTCACAAAAAGAT
>JBFZEY010000484.1:0-4336 GCA_041306625.1 Spirochaetota bacterium
CTCTTCATCCCTTTCTTTAACGAGGCGGTGCTCGACCTGTCCTACTTCTGGATACTGTTCGCGGTGATCGTCGTGGTGGGAAGCTCAAACGCCGTAAATCTCACCGACGGCCTCGACGGCCTGGCGATCGGTTCGGTTATCAGCGTGGCGGTAAGCCTCGGTATTATGACCTATCTCTCGGGCAACAGCAAGATCGCCGCGTACCTTCGTATCCCGTACATTCCACTCGGGGCCGAGCTCACGGTGTTCCTCTCCGCGCTCGTCGGCGCGTCGCTCGGTTTCCTCTGGTTCAACAGCAACCCGGCGTCGGTCTTTATGGGCGACACCGGCTCGCTCGCGCTGGGCGGTATCCTGGGAATCGTCGCGATAATGATAAAGAAAGAGGTCTTTCTCTTCATCGTCGGCGGCGTGTTCGTCATCGAGGCGCTGTCGGTCATTTTACAGGTCGCCTCGTACCGCCTGCGGAAAAAGCGGATATTCAAAATGGCGCCGATCCACCACCACTTCGAGCTTTCGGGCTGGCCCGAACAGAAGGTGGTGGTTCGCATGTGGATTCTCGGAATATTACTGGCGATACTCGGTTTGAGTTCGCTTAAAATACTGTAGGATATGTCGGTATGAAGGAAATCGGCACCGGTACATCGGTACTCGTCGTCGGCCTGGGATACAGGTCGGGACTTGCCGCATCCAATTTTCTGGCCGCCAAAGGGTGCCGTGTGCTGGTCTCGGACGTCAAGACCAGGGAAGAGCTCGCCGACACGATCGGGCGCCTTGACGCGCGGGTGGAGGTGTCCGCCGGGAACCAGGAGCCGTCGCTCCTTGACGGGGGAGTCGATCTCGTGGTGCTGAGCCCGGGTGTCCCCGCGGTCATTCCGCTCGTAGCCGAAGCGCGGCGGCGCGGCATTCCGGTCATCGCCGAGATCGAGCTCGCCTTCCGCTTTCTGCGCGGGCGCGTGCTTGCGGTCACCGGCACCGACGGCAAATCGACCACCACCAGCCTGGTGGGGCACGTGCTTCGCTCTCTTGGTTTCAGGACGCTGGTGGGCGGCAACATCGGCATTCCGCTCGTCTCGCTCGTCGACGAGAGCTCGGACGACACGGTGAGCGTGATCGAGCTTTCATCATTCCAGCTCGAGACGATCGAGCGATTCCGGCCGGACGTCGCCGCCATCCTCAACATCGGCACCGATCATCTTGACCGCTATTCCTCGATGGACGAGTATTTCGGGGCCAAGCTCCGCGTTGCGATGAACCAGTCCGCCGACGACAGCTTCGTTTACAATATGGACGATCCCGTGCTCTCCGCGGGCATCGGGAACATTGAGGCCCGCCGCCTCGGCTTTTCGATGGCAAACACGGATGCGGACGCCTTTCTCGAAAAAGATACCGTCTTCCTACGCGACAGCGGCGCCGTAAAGGGCGTCCTCGATCCGTCGCGCATGAGGCTTATCGGCGTACACAACGTGCAGAACGCGATGGCCGCGCTTCTCATGGTCGTATCGCTCATCCGGAAGTCCGGGAGCGAGCCCGATTACCCGCTGATGGCCGAGGCGTGTTACTCTTTCGAGGGGCTTGCCCCCCGCATGGAGCGCGTCGGCCTGTTCGGGGGGCGCCTGTTCATCAACGATTCCAAGGCGACCACCATCGGCGCGGTCGAGATGGCGCTTAAAAGTCTTTCGGGCGGGGTGGTGCTCATTCTGGGAGGCCGGACCAAGGGCGACGACTATTCCCGCCTGCTCGGCCCGATCGCGGAGAGGGTCAGGTTCCTGGTGCTTATAGGAGAATCGTCGCGGGAGTTCGCGAGGATTTTTTCGGAAGTTCCGGGCGAGTCCGCGGCCGATATGGACGACGCGCTCACCAGGGCCATGAGGGCAAGCGTAGAGGGCGACACGATTCTGCTTTCGCCGGCATGCGCGTCATACGACATGTACAGCAACTTTGAGGAGAGGGGCGAGGCATTCAGGACCTCGTTCGCGAGGCTTTCATCGGGGGAGATATCGTGGACCTGAAATCGGTAATCGACACCCGCAGGCGCGGCGAGCCCGATATCGTGCTCTTCGTGCTTGTGCTTTTGCTTGCGGGCATCGGTATCGCCATGAGTTACAGCGCGAGCGCCGTCGTTGCCGCCAGGACCTTCGGGGACTCGTTCCATTTTCTTAAGCGACAGACGGCATGGCTTGTGCTGGGCTTTGCCGATCTGTTTATAATGCAGCAGTTCGATTATCGTAATTTTATTAAGTACACTAAAATCATGCTGCTCGTGTCGCTGGTTCTCCTCGTTCTGGTGCTGATCCCCGGCGTGGGACACAGCGTGAAGGGTTCGGCGCGCTGGCTGGGGAGCGGATCCATCGCCTTTCAGCCTTCTGAATTCATTAAAATCTTTGTGGTCATATATCTCGCAAAAGTTTTTTCGTCCGAGCCGCAAGGAAGGGGAAACCAGGTGGTTCAGCTCCTCGTTCCGGTTGTGGTCGTCGCGCTCATCTTCATCCTCGTCATGATGCAGCCCGATTTCGGGACGGCCATCGACCTCCTGCTCGTTTCGGTGCTCGTCCTCTTTGTTTCCGGGTTCCCGTTCTTCTATATAGCGGCGCTATTCATCACCAGCATTCCGATGTTTTATCTGCTGGTCTACCAGGTCGGGTATCGGAAGGACCGCATGCTGGCGTATCTCGACCCGTGGAAAGACCCCTATGGTATCGGGTATCACGTCATACAGTCGTTCACCGCGTTCCGCCGTGGCGGTTTTTTCGGAGTCGGCCTTGGTTTCGGAACTCAGAAGATCAAGCGGCTCCCCGAACCGCATACCGATTTTGTCTTTGCCGTCATAGCCGAGGAAACCGGGCTCCTGGGAACCGTCCTTGTGGTGGCTCTCTTCTGCGCGCTCTTTCTAAAAGGCATGCGGATAGCGCAGGGCGCTCCCGACGAATTCGGGCGCCTGCTCGCCATGGGGCTCACCCTGCTGGTGGTGCTCCAGGCATTCCTCAATATCGGTGTCGTTACCGGGAGCCTCCCGACGACAGGTATTCCGCTGCCGTTCATCAGCTACGGCGGGTCGTCGCTGTTTTCCTCGCTGATCGCGATGGGTATTTTACTGAATATCTCACGATACAGAGAGGTCGTGCAGGAAGAATTGAAGCTCTCTGAAGAGGTCTGGAGATGAAATCAAAATCGATACTCATTGTCGGCGGCGGGACCGGCGGACACATCAGTCCCGGCGTCGCGCTGTACGAGGAGTTCAGGTCCGCGGGAGTCGATCTCTTTTTCCTCACCGGAAATAAAGACGCGCGCTTCTCTTCTCTGAAAGATGTAGCGCCGGACGACCTGCTCTATTACCGGGCCCCGGCGTTCAGCCGAAACATTTTCAAGCTGCCGTTTTTTATTCTCGGTTTTGCCGCGGCGGTTCTGAAGGCCCGGCTGATTATCCGGGAGAGGGGGGTCGAGGCGGTGATCGGCATGGGAGGATACGTTTCAGCGCCTGCGCTCATGGCGGCCCGGATTGCCGGCATTCCCCTGTACCTTTGCGAACAGAATACGGTACCCGGAAAGGTTACGTCGTTTTTCGCCCGGCACGCCGCTGCGATTTTCACGACCTTCGAGTCGACCCGGGAGTATATGAAGAAAGATCTGCACGGCAGGCTCGTACTGGTCGGAAACCCGATAAGGAAAAAGGTGCTCAGCGCGCCCGACCGCGACAGTGCGCGGAAGGCCTTCAACCTGAGGCACTGTAAAAAGGTGATCCTCGCCATCGGGGGAAGCCAGGGGGCGCTAACGATCAACGAACTGGTGCTGGGCCTCAAGGCCGGTTATCCTGCTGAGTTCAAGGACGTCGGAATCATCTGGAGTACCGGGGGATTGTCATACGAGAAATACAAGCAGGCCGTGCAGCGCACGGGCGACACCGGTTCGCTGTATCTTTCGCCCTTTATCGACGAGGTGGGGGCCGCGTACATGGCGAGCGACATCGCCATAAGCCGCTCGGGATCGGGCGTGATGGTTGAACTGGCCGCCATGGGTATTCCGTCGATTCTCATACCATTTCCGTACGCAGCGATGGACCATCAGGACAAGAACGCCGACGAGTTCGTAAAAGCGGGCGCCTCGGTCAAAATAGCGAACGCGGACGCGGTGCCCGAAAAGGTGTATCCCGTGCTTTCGGATATCCTCGGCAATCCCACACAGCTTGCCAGGATGTCCGCGCGCGCGCGGGAGGCCGCGATGCCGGATGCCGCGGCGGCGGTGGTCAAGTCGGTAATGGCGAATTTTCAGGTAAATTAAGCGGGGCGGGACGTGTTCAGAAAATCGAAAAGAATGCACTTCATCGGGATCGGCGGCATCG
>JBFZEY010000485.1:0-2511 GCA_041306625.1 Spirochaetota bacterium
TAACAAATCCCTGCGCGTAAAACGCGTCATGGGAATTCGTCGCGTAAATATACGCCATTCCCTTCTCATCCCGTACAACCTTAACGGAATCGGTCAATCCCTTGAGCGCCAGTTCGCCGCCGCGCTGAAAGCTGTTGCTTCTATACAGCAGCAGTGAAAGGACAACCGAAAGCACCACCAGTACCAGTACAGCCGTCTTAATCCATTTCATGACCAACCTGCCCTGTGCCAGCATTGAAATTTCATCCCGCCGGACATCAGCGGCGGGTGCGGGACCGGTGGACCCGGTACCCCGCACGGGGGCGCAATCCGTGTCCCCGTGCTCCTGCAGTATACGATGGAGAGCAAACCGGGTAAAGAATTTAATTCAGGGATGGAACTGGAATAGGTATTCTCAGCGTATCGGGGCATTCAGTCGCGCGGCATAATTCGTCCCGATTATATTAAAACCTCATCTCAACGCCGAAAACGGCGTAGTGAAACATTGAAAAGGTGTACACCGTGTCATTATCGGCCCCGCCTTCAAGAATACGGTACCCGAGCATAAGCGCCGTAGCCTCGTTAATCCTGTATAACAAACCCGCAAAAATATCCTCAGCCCTTCCGTAGGGCGACCAGGCCGCATCGCCATAGGTGAGGAGTGAGTACGATGGAGACATGATCCATTCAAGGTAGTAATTGAGAAGCGGGACGAATCCCGTGTTGTCGAGCCCGCCCTTCTGGCCGCCGCCCTCGAGGGAGATCTCGGCGTCCCGTATTTTGCCCGTGATGCCAGCGCCGAGTTTCACGCTGTCGTTGATCAGAAAATAATATCGATACGTCGCCCGGTATGAATCGAACCTGAATCCTGCTTTTACATCGGTGCCCGCCGCGAACGTTTTGCCATCGAAGTCGATCGCGCGGTCCAGCCTGCCGTCCGCTTCGATCCGGAGCCAGGAGGCCATGAGCCCGGCGTAGTGTCTGCCGGCAAACTCGTACCCCGTCTCGATGCGCGGGGAAAAAACGATTTCCGAACCGAGGTCGTCGGTGTACGAGAATCTGGTCCCCGTATCGCCGGGGAGTGCGACGTCGTTTCGGGAGGAGTATACCGCCGCACCCTGGAATGTTGTGATGAATTTCGCCATGGCGGGGACCGGGAGCGCCATCAGCACTGCCACTAATGAACGTATGAGCGGTGTTCGTATATTCATACTTTATGCCTTCATCGCTATTTTTATAGAGCAATCTTCTCTCACTCTGATTAAGGGCGCCGCCGGTGCTTTAAATCATTCACTCCATGCAGCCGGAGTGCTGTAGAGAACTTCAGACGAGCCTGAAACAGGGTTACATCGTTTAGAAAATATACCGCTTTTGATTGATTTCGTCAAATAACTTGCGGGTTGTATTCGGAAAGGAGTGCTTACCCTTACTCCTTAACGTCGAGCCATTCCCGCAAACAGCGCGCGGCATCGTCCCGGGTAATCGGCGTCTTCCCCGTGGAATAGAGCCCTATGCGCATGGAGATGATGCTGTCGTTCGCCCAGGGCCACCAGGCCGCGAGCAGGATAAAGTCGCCGTTCGCCTCGGCCGCGAATATGAGCTGCCCCGGACGGATATCGAAGGTCGCGTCGACAATGCCGCGCACGCGCTGTGACGCCTCGGCGATGCTATCGGCGTCCCAGTGCTGGACGAACTCGTTGATGACGGTGCCGAATACGCGCTCTTTTACGGCCGCATCGAAGGCCATCAGCGCGGCGTTGAAACGATCGTCCCATTTCCACGAATGGCCCTGCGGCGTTCCTTCGGCGATCCGGGTGCAGATTTCACGGAAGCGGTCAAGGTTTGGCGTGCTCATGGACGGAGTGTATACCCATGGGGACTAAATGTCAAGTCGAGGACTAGGGCCCGCAGCTTCGCCTCTGCCGGTACGGGGGGCGGCCCCGCCGGAAAAATCCCCGAATACCGCTGAGTACAATTTGCTTTTCCTCGACAACACCACTATACTTTGATCGAACTGCAAATAACAACACGGAGGAACGTATGAGCCTTGAATCTATTCTGATATTTCTGGTGGTCGGGGCGATAGCCGGATGGCTTGCCGGAGTAATCATGAAAGGCGGCGGGTTCGGTCTTGCCGGTGATATCGTTATCGGAATCGTGGGAGCATTTATCGGCGGCGTGCTGTTCAGGTTGCTTGGGCTGTCGGCGTACGGGCTTCTCGGCGCCATAGTGGTCGCGCTTGTCGGAGCGATCGTATTGCTGTTCATCCTCCGGCTCGTACGGCGATGATCGCGGTCTGTTGATACGGGCGGCGCGCTTTTTCACCGTCTGCCTGGATTTCCACCGGTCTTCATTTCCTGATACGTATGAGTATCTTTTCGTCGCGAAGCTCCCGGAGCGCATCGGCGGCGATCCAGCGCGCGGCGCGCGAATCGATCTTCGCGATTTCAGAGGCCGTGCGGATGGCTTTTTTGTTAAGCACCATGTTCCGCTTGCCGATCTGTCGCAGCGCCCAGTTGACCGCCTTGCGCA
>JBFZEY010000486.1:0-2552 GCA_041306625.1 Spirochaetota bacterium
TTGCACTCTCGCTCGCACTCTCCTCGCGGACACGAATCCCGGTCCACCGGGCGATGGGAGTGTTTCTGCCGCATGTAATGGAATACAACCTTACCGCAACACCCGGCAAGTACGTTCAAATGTCAAAGGTGATGGACGAGGATGTCCGGGAGATTACCGTAATCGAGGCGGCCATCAAGGCGGTTGAAGGCGTACGCAAGCTGGAGTTCGACCTGGACATCCCTCAGCGCCTTTCGCTGTTCGATATCTCAAAAACGGAGTTTTCCCGCATCGCTGAGATAGCGATCGGTTTCCCTTTTATCGAAAACGCTCCGCGTCCCTTAAACCGCGATGAATTCGAAACCATCCTGATTGCAGCGTATTGAACCCATGGCAACCGAAAAGCTCCGGCAACTGCTTGAAAACTATAAAAGCGGCTCGATCTCAGAAGACGAAGCGCTCGCCTATCTGAAACACCTGCCGTTCGAGGACATCTCCTTCGCCAAGGTCGACCACCACCGCGAGCTTCGCTGGGGCTTCCCCGAGGTCATCTTCTGTCAGGGTAAAACCCCCGCCCAGGTGGCGACCATCGCCCGATCGATCGTGGAGCGGGGGGCCAACCTCCTGGCCACCCGTGCCGACGCCGACGCATACGACGCCGTCGGCAGGATCATCCCGGAGGCCCGCTATAGCGAAGAGGCGCGGACCATCAGCCTCGTTAAAAATCCGCCCGCGCTCCTTAAGGGCAAAGTGCTCGTCGCGACCGCCGGAACCGCCGATCTTCCCGTGGCGGCCGAATCGTTCGAGACCGGGAAAATGCTGGGGCTCGATATATCAATGGCCCAGGATATCGGGGTCGCGGGGATCCACCGCGTTATGCATCATCGCGAGGAAATACTCGCTGCGGCGGTCATCATCGTCGTCGCCGGCATGGAAGGGGCGCTCGCATCGGTGATCGCGGGAATGGTAAGCTCACCGGTAGTCGCCGTTCCCGCCTCGACCGGTTACGGCGCCGCCTTCGGCGGGCTCGCCCCGCTCCTTGGCATGCTGAACTCCTGCGTACCCGGTGTAGCGGTAATGAATATCGACAACGGTTTCGGCGCTGCCTTTCTTGCCTTCAAGACCCTCAAGACCCTGGAAAAGCTGGCCCAGACCCCATGATCCATACGCTTGCATTCGATCTGCAATTCGGCGCCTCGGGCGACATGCTCCTCGGCTCCCTGTTAGACCTGGGACTTAATCACGACACGCTGGTGATGGAACTTTCAAGGCTCTCCGTCACCGGGTGGAGCATTTCACCGCAAAAGATCAGCAAATACCATATGGCCGGCACCGCGGCCCGTGTTCGTTGCGAGGAGACCGAAACCGAGCGCAACTACGGCGACATCGAGACAATCATCGGATCGAGTGCGCTCGGCAAGGCGGTAAAGGAACGCGCCATGCGGGTGTTCACCCGCCTTGCGGAGGCGGAGGCGGCCGTGCATGGCATAAGCAGGGACGAGGTCCATTTCCACGAGGTCGGGTCCGTCGACAGTATTATCGACATCGTGGCTTTTTGTGTCGCGCTCGACATTATCGGAGTGCAACAAATCTCCTTCGGCGATTTCTACTTCGGGACCGGAACCATTCGGACGCGTCATGGCGAGATACCCGTACCCGTTCCGGCGGTGGTCAGGCTGGCGGAAGGATTCAGGTGCCGGTTTACGGGCAGGGAGGGCGAACTGGTAACACCCACGGCGGCGGCGATACTCACCGCCCTCGGTTCGCAGTCGGCACTTCCCCCCGCATCGATTGTCCGGGGGACAGGTATCGGCTTCGGCTCCAGGAACTACCCATTTCCCAGCTACTCACGGGTGCTGCTGCTGGAGTCCGGGGAAAACGGGACAGAGGACGTCTTTCAGATCGAATGCAACATCGACGACATGAATCCACAGATTTACCCCTACCTTATCGATCTTCTTCTGCAAAGGGGGGCGCTCGATGCATACCTTATCCCGGTAAACATGAAAAAGGGCCGACCGGGGACCGTGCTTACCGTCATCGCTCCGGCGGGTGCGCTCGAGGCGGTTCGCGGAACCATCTATACCGAGACAACCACGCTGGGGCTGCGCGTGCAAACTATCGGCCGCGAGAAACTCGAGCGGTCTTTTGTAAAAGTGGTAGTCGACGGGCACGAGATCAGGATTAAAAAGGGGTGTTTTTCCGACGGAGAGGTCACCGCTCAGCCGGAATACGAGGACTGCGCGACGGCCGCCCGCGATTCAGGCGCCCCACTCAAGTTCATCATGGCGCGGGCGCTGGACGAATACAGGAGAAAGTGCGGCCTATAAAGACGTAAGCTCTTCCGCGGTAAGTATCTGCTCAATATCGAGCACGATAACAAAACCCTCGGCGAGTTTGGCGATTCCGACAATATACCGCCCGGAAATTCCCTTTACAATGGGCGGGGGCGGTTCGACGTCCTTGCCATCGACCTTGACCACATGACTTACCGAGTCAATCGCGAGCCCCACCCGCTTTTTTCGAATGTCCACCACAATGGCACGTCTCCCCATCCCCGCGCCGCCGTTCTC
>JBFZEY010000487.1:0-4473 GCA_041306625.1 Spirochaetota bacterium
TGTTTTCGTATGCCCTGATTGCGGCTTTTGCTTCATTTGACATTTTTTTCAGTTCAGCCGGGCTTTCGGTATACGCCAGAGATACGGATAAAAACAATCCAATAAGAACGAGTGAAAACGTCCGTGCGATTGACATGATGTCCTCCTGAATTTGTTGGCACAATGACCTTATAGATTCCAGACTTATTGATACGCAGGAAGGTTCTCTCTCACAAGAGCAGGGTTCATCGCGACAGCATGCCGTGTATCAGCGGTTCCCCCTTTTAAAAATGTCCCCTCCCCCGGGAAAAAGCCCCTCATGCAGGGGCCGCTTAAAATTTAGATTAAATAATTTTTAATTGTTTTTAATAAGCTATCCAACGGGTGTAAAAAAAATCAATACTTTCGAAAGGAATCCCCATTATTTCCCGACCAGCCGCACAAAATCGACAATCTCCCTCTGCGCCTTTGCCCTGTCCGACAGAACCCATTTCGAGAGCAGCACGTGGGCTGATTTCGGAATCGCAACGGCCCTGTTCAGCGGATTCGGCCGCGCATCCGCGCCAAAGAGGCCGAACGCGCGCTTCATGGCGGCCACGCTGGCCGTGGTGTCCTGATTTTTCTCATCGTCATAATAATACAGCATGAGCACGGGGTCCGCGACCTTCCTATACACGGCATCCCGCGCCGTATATTTTACCATGTCCGCCGCGGACTTGAATGAAGAATAGTACTTCTCCTTCGTCCAGTACCCCTCCCACCCGGGGACGTCGGTGGGACCGCCCGTCGGCCTGCGCACTTTGCCCTGCAAAAGCTCCACGAGAGACGTCCCGCCGGGGTAATAGAACAGCTTCGCCGGGGCCGGGGCGAAATCGTAGAAGGGCGAGGCGAGCACGAGGCCCTCAATTTTACCGGGATACTTCGCGGCCAGGTAAGTTCCGAGAAGCCCTCCCATGCTGCTTCCGATAACGATGAGTCGGTCGCCGAGCTGCGGCATCATGGCGAAGGCCTCCTCCGCCTGGTCGATATAATCGCTATACGACACCGCGGCGAATTCCTCTTTTGTCAGGCCATGCCCCGGCAGCCTGAGGTAGTACGTGTTCGCCCTGAACCGTTCAGCGATCCTGTCGACCACCGCTTCGCCTTCGGCACGCGACGCGCTCCAGCCATGTATGTAGAGAATCGCAAGCGGTGTTTTCCCGGACGAATACCGTGCCAGCTTTTCTTCGTTACCGGGGCGGACCCCGAGTTCGGCGCTTTTCGCCAGTTTCATTTTATAATATTCATCGAACGTCATCTGCGGCACCGTACCACTGTATGTGTACCGGGGATAGGTAAGCAGATAGATCACGGCATACAAAGCAACGATAATGACGATCGCGATTCCCAGACGCTTAAAGAATTTTTTCACTTTTCGCCTCCGTGCAACGGGTAAAATACATATCAAGAAATACCATTACGTCAAGAAGTAAATCAGGTATCCCGGAACTGGGCATCGCCTATGCGATACTACATCCGAAAACCGTCACTTTCGCGACGGGTTCTTATCGGAAATCATCGTTGAATCAGCCGTTCCCCGGGCGCCCCCGAAGAATACGTAATTCTATTTTAAACATTTTTAAAAATATGTATTTCTCGCTTGATTTTCACATATTCCCGCAGTACGATAAAACGGACCGGGGAAGCAAATTGTAATCGTGCAGGAATACAAACATGGAAAACAACCCGACTCCTTACGAGGTGTACAAAAAGCATCTTAAAACCCAGTTTTTAATCTCCGAAGGAATTGCCTATGGTTTTCTGATTCCGTTGACGCTGGTTCTGGTTATACTCATTTTGAAACCCTCGATTTCCCAGATGTTCACCATTATCGCCGTGGCGCTGGGCATTGCGGCGGTTGGCACCATTCCCTTCATCTTTTCATACGTGTGGTTTCTCGCTCCGGTGTTCGCCATGGTGAAAAACACGTCGGAGGCCGCCGGAAAGCCGGTTGATTCATACCCGGCCGCCCGCAGGAGGTTTTTTCTTTTCCCCGCCTTCCACGCCCTGAATTCCGCCGGCCGCTGGGTCATTCTCATGAGCACGGTCCTTGTGGTGTTGTCTTTTATCATCGACCAGACCCATTTACAAAAAATCAATCTCTGGCTGTTGGTGTTGATTAATGCGATTTTTTCCGGCGGGATGTATTACCTTGCGGCCGATCGTTTCACCGAAAAGATCGCCGCCCTCGGCATGTTCAGTGCGGACCTTGACGGGAAGTCGCGCCTGAGCTCACCGCTTGCCCTTACGGTGATATCCGTGAGCGCCCTCGGCATGGTATTAATGATCCTCCTCGTTCTGAATATTTTTTATAATGCGGTTACGAACGCCTACATCAATCAAATGAAAAACCTCGCGGCATCCATCGACAAAAACATCGAACGTTTTTACGATGAGCGCCTCGGCGACTCTAAAATACTGCTCGGCAATCCGGCGCTCATTGAAAGCGTAAAGAGCGGAAGATACGAGGGAATAACGCGCATATTCAAAAAATACTACGATACCTACGGAATTTACGAAAACATTTTCATTTCAACCCCGGAAAAGGATTCCATGATCGTCGCGTCACCGGTTCCCGGCTCCGTGGGCCTGAGGTACAGGGCCGCCGGGTACGGCGAAAATATCGACGCCGCGCTCCGGGGAGAGGTCCTGTTCAGTTCCGCCAATAAATCCCCCGTAACCGGTTTGCCGGTAGTACTGCTGACCCTCCCCATCAGAGAAGCGAACCGCGTAGTCGCCATCCTGGGGATGCCCATCGAGCTCGGAAAATTCACCTCCGCGCTGCTGGGGACCACCCGCATAGGAAAAAGCGGATATCCGTTCGTAACGGACGGGAAACTTGTGATTACCGGACACCCTGATCCAAAATTGCTCCTCACCGACATCAACAAATTCGATTTCGGAAAGTCGATGCGGTCACTCCCCAGCGGCAGCGATATACGCCACATGTGGCAGGGCAGGCATAAATATCTGACGTTCGTCAAAAACGAAAAGTACTCTTTCTATTCGGCGGCCACCATCTACCTTTCGGACATCGATGAAACGGTCATCAAAGCGGAAATCGTCCTGTTCACACTCGCCGTGGCCGGCCTTGTGCTGACCGGTTTTTTCATCGTGATCTTCATCAGCCGAAAACTCGCGCCGCTGAAGGCGAATGAGGAAATTATGGAAAAACTTGCGGCCGGCGAGCTGGGCCATCAAATAATGTCGTCCTCGAATGACGAAATAGGCCGTATGTCCGGAAGGCTCAATAAATTCGTGGACACCCTGCGCTCGGTGCTGAAAAACATCCAGAACATATCGGGAGAGGTCGCTACGTCCTCGGAAGAGATGTCCACCGCGGCCGTTTCGTTTTCGGACAACGCCCAGAACCAGGCCGCGTCCGCCGAGCAGGTTACGGCCACCGTCGAGGAGGTTTCCGCCGGCGTTGAGAACGTGGCGGCGAACACCTTGGAGCAATTCAAGCGGCTTGGCGAGTTTATCAAACAGATGCAGAAGCTCTCCGAAAGCATCAACGAAATGGGCGACAAGCTCATAGAGACGGTCAAACTCTCAGGTGATATCGCCGCAACGGCGAAATCCAGCGAGAACTCGCTTAACGATATGACCGTGAGCATGTCGAGGATCTCCGAAAGCTCAAGCGAGATGACCGGCATCGTCGACATAATCAACGATATATCCGAAAAGATTAACCTTCTCTCCCTCAACGCCGCTATCGAGGCCGCCCGCGCCGGCGATGCCGGAAGGGGGTTCGCCGTTGTCGCCGACGAGATATCGAAGCTCGCCGATCAGACCGCCTCGAGCATCAAGGAGATAGACAAGTTCATCCGCAGCAACAACGAAGAGATCAGCAGGGGCATGGGTAATGTTGAATCGGCAATTGAGACCATCAGCACCATCATCAGCGGCGTGAACCGGATCGGTGAAATGATGAACCTGCTGGGAGAGTTCATGAAAAAACAGCTCGATACCAACGCACTGGTCAACCGTGACGCGCTTGAGATGAGGTCCCGGTCGGAAGAAATGAAAGGCGCTACCGAAGAGCAGAAGACCGCCGTTTCCGAAATCGTGAAATCGGTTTCGAATATCAATGGGCTTACCCAGGCCAATGCCTCCGGCGCCGAGGAAATGGCGGGCACCTCTGAAAGCCTGGCCTCAATGGCCGAAAATTTGAAGCGAACAGTGGATTATTTCAAGTTCTGATCGCGGCGTTCCCGAAGGGAGGTGGAAGCGCGATGGTGGTCAGCCGCGTATGGGTTGACCTTGGCTTAAAAAAGCAGACGCGGAGAAGGCCCCCTTTCAGGGGCCTTCAGATTTCGCGTTCTCGTCACGGACAGCTAGCGTTTCGAAGCCTCGCGTATTGCGTTCAGGTAACTCCTGATGTGCATGCCGTACGATTTGAACAAATCAGCGAGGGCCAGTGTCATTTGATCCACTGACTCCCTCCCTTTTCTC
>JBFZEY010000488.1:0-4244 GCA_041306625.1 Spirochaetota bacterium
TTATCCGCCTGTACCTGCCGAATAAAAAAGACCGCACGGCCTCCTACGCGTCGCCGCTCCTGGCCGCGCACCACCGGAACCTGCCGCCGGCGCTCGTCATCACGGCGGGCTTCGACGTGCTGCGGGACGAGGGCGAGGCCTACGTTAGAAAGCTCAACGCGGCAGGGGTGTCCGCGCGGTCAATACGCTACCCGGGCGTGATACACGGATTCGTTTCGGCGCCGCGCCTGCTGCCCCAGTCGGGGCGGGCGACCGACGAGATAGCGGCGGAATTAAGAAAGGCATTCGGCAGGTAACGACGGGCAGGTTTTCGTTTAACCCTGCCCCGACCGCGGAGCCCATTACTCCCGGACATCGTGGTCCCTGCTCGAGCGGCCGTCCCCGGTGATCGGGATCCGCTCGCCCAGGAAACGGGGCGCGGGCCTGAGCACGACGGTGTAAAGGAAATCCTTAACCCGCGCCGGTATTTCGCGCGCCGAATAGCGGGACAGGTGCCGATAGACACGGCGGTCGGCGACAAGCCCCTGCGCCTCGATCCCCAGCGACGACGCGATGTACAGCGCCCTGGGGAGATGGAATTCCTGCGTAACCAGAACGGCGGAGGAGACGGCGAAGACCTCCTTTGCCCGTACCATGCTGTCATAGGTGGAGAATCCCGCGTAATCGGTGAAAATATCCTCCTGGGGCACCCCATAGCGCCGCAGCCAGTGCAGGATGGTGTTTACCTCGTCGTAGTAGCGCGTTCCATGATCGCCTGTAACGAGGATCTTTTTGACCCTGCCCGAGCGATACAGGGCCAGCGCGGACACGATGCGGTCGTATAAAACGGCCGATACCCGTTTGCCGCTGTACACACCGGCGCCCAGCAGCACGGCCGCCTGTGCCGGGACGCATTCGTCAACGGAACGCCTGACCAGCGGCGCAGCTCTGTGCGTCATATGCGCGCTTACGGACCAGGCCGCGCCTCCGGTGGACAGTGCAACGATAACCGCCGTCGCGCATATGAGCTTGAACACTTTCATCACCGTAATCTCTCAGGGCACCCATCCATAAATGACCGAGCGGAGGCGGTCAAGCCATTTAATGGCGGCGCAAAATACTCTTGCGCTATTCCCGACGCCGTTCTATTATGCGTGCATGGAAAAAATACGTCTGGGCATCAGCACCTGTCTACTTGGCCACAACGTTCGCTACGACGGCGGCCACAAGCTGGACCGCTATTTACGGGATGTCCTGGGGGCCTATGTGGACTACGTACCGGTCTGTCCGGAGGTCGAGGCGGGCTTCGGGATCCCCAGGGAGGCCTTTCGGCTTGTGGGGGATTCCTCCCGGCCCCGTCTCATTACCAACAAGACTAAAATTGACCATACCGACCGAATGGAGGCCTGGGCCCGCCGACGCGTAAAGGAGCTTGAAAAAGAAGACCTGTGCGGATACGTCTTCAAGAGCGACTCCCCCTCCAGCGGCATGGAGCGGGTGAAGGTCTACGACGCCAACAATGTCCCGCGCAAGGCCGCCGCCGGCATCTTCGCCCGTATCTTCATGGAGAACTTTCCCCTCATGCCCGTGGAGGAGGAAGGGCGCCTGCACGATCCGCTGCTGCGCGAGAATTTTATCGAAAGGATCTTCATCTGCATGCGCTGGAAACAGGCCATGGCGGACGGAAGGAAGGTATCCACGCTCGTGGAATTTCACACCCGAAACAAACTGCTTATACTCTGCCACAGCCCAAAACACCATACCGAGATGGGCAGGCTCGTTGCCGGGGCGAAGAACCGCCCCTTCGCCGAAGTGGAGAATCACTATGCCGCGCTGCTCATGCGGGCCATGGCGGTGAAGGCGACGCCCGCCCGCCACGTCAACGTGCTGCAGCACATCATGGGATATTTCAAGAAGCAGCTTTCCGCCGACGAGAAACAGGAGCTTGTCGAGGTGATCGGACACTACCGCGAGGGCCTGGTGCCGCTGGTCGTCCCTATGACGCTGTTAAACCACTACATACGGAGGTTCGACGAGCCGTACCTGAAAACGCAGTCCTACCTCAACCCGCACCCGCTGGAGTTGAAACTGCGCAACCACGTATAGCCAGCGGTTCGGACCGTAGCCCGCCGGCGCCGACCGTCAGGGCATGCCGTGAAGCACAACCTCCACGCCGATGTGGTCCGAAACGAACGCCCCGTCAACCGGCTCGTTGAAGATCAGCCTCGCCGATTTCACCGATTCCGTCCCGAAGTGTTTCGAGAGAAAGATAAAATCGATCCGCCGGGGACTCGTCCGGTCGAACTCGGCCTCGAGCGCGTCGATGCCGCTCTTGGGGGTTTTGCCGTCGGCCATGTACGGCGAGCCGTCGTGTTTCGTATTGGGGTTGACGGTCGGGTCCCAGGTGTATCCCTTTTGCCCGGGATTCTTTATCGCCCAGGGATCAATGAGGCTGAGCTCGGCGATCAGTTTCCGAAGCGCTTCGGACTTCAGCGTCGTGTTGAAATCCCCCATGATGATGTAGGGGTGATCGTGCTTCTTCACCGTTTGCTTCACGAAGGCGAGAAGCGCGAGGATATCGCTTTCGGTCCATTGGTGTCCCTCGTCGATCTCCTTCAGCAGCGCGGCCTTGCTCTCATAGGAGATCTCAGCCCTGGCGATCATGCCGTCGATCTTCCCGCGCGTGGTCTCGTCGGGGATAAGGCCGAAATGCGTATGAACATTGAATACGATGAGCGGTTTGTTTTCGATGTACACCCGTGCCGCGATGGCATATCTGACCTCCGAGAGATGGGAGGAGAAGTACTCGCGCTGGATACCGCCGCCGCTCAGGCGCTTCGAACTCAGCAGCTCGTTTTTATATTCCTTTTTCGCGAGAACCGCGAGCCCCTCGCTGAAATTGACCGGGAGGCCCAGCCCGAAAAGCTTTATGCCGGAGTTACCGACCTTCCATACGGCCTCGCGGTCGATGTCGCGTGCAAGCTTTCGAGCGTACGATCGGACCCTGTTAGCTTCCTGTATGCCGACGATGTCGGGATTCATTTCCTTCAAACCTGCGACCAGCAGGGTATACCTCTTCTCCCGCACCGCGGCCGGTTCGTATTCACCCATCTTCAACGTTCCCTTGCCGTCGATACCGTGCCAGACGTTGTAGTCGATGATTTTGATTTCGCCGGATGAGGCGGATGCGGCGACTATGGTGATCGCGATGAAAACCGCAAGGCATGTGAGTATTCGTTTCATGGCGGTGCTCCTGCCGGGTGCATGGAATGATTACTGATTTTACTGTGTATAGTGCGTATCAGGCTTTGCCGCTATTGTCCAGTTGTTTTACGGGCTTGCGCCGCGCGATACCGGACACAAAGGCTACAATAGATAGTGCCGCCTTTATGGTCCCCCTTTCCTGCATCCGCCGGGCCGGTTCCCGGCGAGTAATCACTTCCCCCATCGTGGAGGAAATATCTTTTTATAATCCTTTATCTCTTCCTCGCCCGGACAGGCTATGATATAAATAACGTTATCATCTCCCGTCTGGGTCGTCCTCTGCTCGGTGCTGTTGTGAAATTTGCAGAGTACGAACCCGTCCCTGTAGAGGATATGGCTGTCGCATTGTTTGCATTTATCGAGCGTCAATGGATTCGCGCCTCCGTGGTTTTCCGCGTAACAAACATTAATTCTATCAAGATATAGTGCGCTTATTTAAAAATCCATCATTATTTACCGCAGCAGCCTTAATTATCGCCGTATATGCCCGGTGCCACGGGTGGTTCGCCGACACGCGGACGTCGGGAATCAGCGGTCGATCATTTCGTTGGCGCGCTTATACGGCTCGTTTTTACCCGTTTTTTCCAATATGGAGCGCCCGGTGTCGCCGGGGTCGATCCAGCCGACTCCCTTGCAGCGCGGACATTCCGTCATGTGCTTCACATACGACCCCCGGGACCGGTCGTGCATCATCTCCTCGCGTTCGATACGCTCCTTTTTCTCCATGAGCTCCTGGTCGTATTCCGATTGAACCTTACTCGCCATCAAGCCCGACGAGCTGAAAATATTGAAGAGACACCATCCATTATTCGTGATGTTCGCAAAGAAACCCGCGGTTTCCTTTTCTCCCGGGGTCATTCGCACATCCTTAATGGGCTCGGCCGAACTGATGGTCTCAATCCTTCCCAATCCCTTGCATGACGGGCACATCGACAGGGTTTCAGGATCGGGATTAGGCTTTATGCGGGGAGCCGACGAGCACGAAGGCCCGGCCGCCAGCA
>JBFZEY010000489.1:0-8284 GCA_041306625.1 Spirochaetota bacterium
AAACGATCGATGTCGCCGGTTTTCAGATAGTAACGCTTGTCGACAAGTGAACGGGCGAACCCTTCCAGGAGTGCAAGCTTCCACTGATGGAGAAGTATAAGTGAATCGAGAAGCTCTTCGAGGTCAGCCCTCAATGCTGAAGCTGCCTTTCGGGTGAAGGCCGGGTTGTGCGTCGGCGCGGGCTTCCTTGGCCGATATCTTGTCCCAGGCCGCGCGGAGCTCCCGCAGGTGCAGCAGGACCTCTTTAAGTATTTCGGCGTCTTTCTGGACGTTGGCCTCGAGCAGTCTTTTTTTAAAGTAGAGGTACAGGCTCATCAGGCTTTTGGAAATCTCGCCGCCCTCGGAAACGTTGAGAGAAAGGAGCAGCTCGGTGATAATGTCCTGCGCCTTGATGATGTTGGTGTTGACGACGTCGTACGTGCGGGGTTCCATGTTCTCTATGGCGATATTGAGAAACTTGATCGCTCCGTCGTAAAGCATGACGATAAGCTTACCCTGGTTGGCGGTATTGATCTCGGTGCGCTTGTACTGGTCGTACGGGTTCTTCTGAGGCAAGGCCATGTATCCTCCCGATTGATGATCACGGCGCAACAGTCCATTACAGTATCGGCATGTTGGCGCCGAATTATCAACACTTTATTGGGCCGTGAAAATCCTCTGCCGGATCTCTTCATATTTTGCCATGGTCTTTTCGATGATCTCCGCTGGCAGGGGGGGCGGCGGAGAATTTTTGTCCCATGGAGTCGTTTCAAGATAGTCACGGAGAAACTGCTTGTCGAAGCTGACGGGCGACGAGCCGACCGCGTACTCGCCGGCGTCCCAGAAGCGTGAGCTGTCCGGAGTCAATATCTCGTCTATAAGTACGATTTCATTCCCGATATAACCGCATTCGAACTTGGTGTCCGCGAGGAGTATACCGGATTTTTTAAGCTTCTCGCGCGCGTATTCGTAGATCTGTAGCGTCAGTTCGCCGAGCCGGTCGGCGACATCGGTCCCGAGCTTTTTACGCATCACTTCGATCGATATGTTCACGTCGTGACCGCTTTTAGCCTTGGTCGCCGGCGTAAACAGCGGAGCGGGAAGCTCCTGGGACAATGCAAGGCCGGCGGGAAGCCTGATTCCGCAGACCTCCCCGGTGTCAAGGTAGTCCTTCCAGCCGCTGCCGATCAGATATCCCCGGGCGACGCATTCAAAATCGATCCTCTGGGCCTTTCTTACAAGTACGGCCCGATCGGCCACCTGTTCGGGGTGGTTGCAGAACGGAGCGGGAAAATTCCTGTAGTCGGTCTCGACTATATGGTTCTTAATGAATTTAATCGAGGAAAACCATCGGTTAGATATCCCGTTAAGGATGACCCCTTTTCCCGGAATGCCGTTGGGAAAGACATGGTCGAACGCTGAAATTCGGTCAGTCGATATGATTATGAGGTGTTCCTTGTCGGCGCTGTAGACGTCCCGGACCTTGCCGCTGAAAAGTTTTCTTACACCGGGAATTTTCGAAGTGACGAGCGCGTCCATTAATGGCTCCTTTTGGTTGTTATTTCAATTTTTTTAACAGCAATTCATTGACGATCTGCGGATTGGCTTTGCCTTTGGATTCCTTCATCGTCTGTCCCATGAGGAACTTCAATGCCCGCTCCTTGCCGCTTTTAAAGTCCGCTACGGATTCCGGATTTTCGCCGATCACCCGGTCGATTATCGAATCGATGGCGGTGGTGTCGGTTACCTGCGTGAGGCCTTTTTCGCGGACTATCGTTTCGGGGTCGGCGCCGGTTTCCGTCATCTCTTCAAAAACCGACTTGGCTATCTTGCCGCTGATAGTATTGTTTTCGATGAGGCCGAGCAGTCCGGCGAGCATTGCCGGTGTAACGACAAAGGAACCGATATTTTCGGGATTGTCGATTTTTGCAAGCAACTCACTCTGGATCCAGTTGGAGGCCTTCTTGGGGATAGCGCCGTTTTTCACCACGGATTCGAAATACTCCGCCAGAGGTCGCGCCGATGTGAGGACGCCTGCGTCGTACGGAGAGAGGCCGTATTCCGCGATGAACCGTTCTTTTCTGCTCGCGGGGAGCTCGGGAAGGGATTCGCGGATCCGCGTGATGTATTCGGGATCCGGCTTGATAGGAGGCAGGTCGGGGTCCGGGAAATAGCGGTAGTCGTGCGCCTCTTCCTTGGAGCGCATGCTGAAGCTCAGGCCCCGGTCGGCGTCCCAGAGGCGCGTTTCCTGAATGATCCTGCCGCCGTCCTCAAGTATTTCCGCCTGGCGGCGCATCTCGTATTCGATGGCGGTTTTTACCGCCTTGAATGAATTGAGGTTTTTAACCTCCACCTTCTCGCCGAACTTATCAACGCCCTTTTCCCGCAGAGAGATATTGACATCGCAGCGAAGACTCCCTTCCTCCATATTGCAGTCGGAAACGTCCAGGTATTTCATTATTGTCTTCAGGTTCTGGAGATATTCATAGGCCTCTTCGGCCGAGCGGATGTCCGGCTCGGAAACGATCTCCGCGAGCGGTACTCCGGTGCGGTTGAAGTTGAGATAGGACACCCTGTTGCCGGGCTCGTCGGAATGGATGGATTTACCGGCGTCCTCTTCCAGGTGCAGGCGGGTAATTCCGATCTTTTTTGTCCCGGTGGAGGTAGTAAGCTCGACGAAGCCCCCGGAACAGATGGGTTTGTCGTACTGCGAAATCTGGTATGCCTTTGGGAGGTCCGGATAAAAATAGTTTTTCCTGTCGAACTTGCTGTACTCGGCGACGGTGGCATTGAGGGCGAGACCCGCCATGATTGCCTTGCGCAGGGCCTCCTCGTTGAGAACCGGAAGTACGCCGGGCAGGCCCAGGCATACGGGACAGGTCTGCGAGTTCGGTTCGGCCTTGTATGTGGTCGAACACCCGCAGAATATCTTGGAACGGGTGTTGAGCTGAACGTGAACTTCCAGGCCGATTACCGGTTCGAATTCCATGGCTTCCTCGTGGTCCGCTGTGCTATAGGGAAAAATCAGGTATGAGCGGTCGGGCACCTGCCGGCGGAGCGGTGCGCCCTGTACAATTGGCTTTTCCTAAGGTACGCGAGGTTATTTGTCAAGAAAAATGGACGCGGCCGGACCGGTCCTGGCTGTCTTTTTCCTAAAATTTGCTTGCCAAGTCCCGGATGGGGCGGACACTCAAAGACGGCGGATTATCCCCTCCGCGACAGGGACATGCTAGAAAAGATCATCGACATCAATTCCATTATTCGACGCCTCACGGCTCGAACTCGACATGCAAAAGCCGTCATTTCACTGGCATGTGTCCTCGTGATCGGAGTGTCGGGTTTTGGTCTGGGACAGGTGGGCGGTCGGGCGCTTATGAAGGATTTTCTGACAGGTGGGGGCAGGCTGGTGCCGTTGTTGTACCGGCCTTCATTTCAGCATTTGACGACCGCGGCCATGCTGGGTAGCGCGGACGAGCTGCAACGGCTTGCCGGATACTACGCGCTTCTGGAGGGGGACTCCATCGATATCGATTTCCTCAAGGAGCGTTACGGAATGGAGCGCTCCATCGTTACCAGACGCACGATCGTCTGGCTGATGGGGTTTTCGAGGGACGTGCGCTCGGCGGTTGATGCGTGCGCCGGACTCTACGAGAGCGCTCCTCCCGGAATCCGGAAAGAGATACTGAGAAGCATTAAGAGGCTCGACCGGGTGAGTTATCGCGATTTTATGGAGAACCTGGGCAAAGGCGGCCGGCGGCAACGGCAGCCGTGAGCGCGGGCCGACCAAATATACTTGACTTTTAGGGCAAGGACAAAGTCAGATAAAAGCAATTATGAAGGCGGAGCGACTACAAGCGATGGACGGGAAGCAGTATATAGAAGGATTGTGCGGCGCCGCAAAGGAGGCATCGCGTTCCGTCGCGCGGCTTTCTTCAAACGCGAGAAATAAGGCGCTGCGTTCGATGGCGAGCCGCCTTCGTGCCGAGAAGGATTTCATCCTCGCGGAAAATGCCTGGGACATAACCGAAGCCGAGCGCTCGGGGCAGAACAGGGCCTTCATAGATCGCCTTGTCCTCGATCATGACCGGATCGAAGCCATGGCGCGATCGATAGAGGAAATTGCGATGCTCGAGGACCCCATCGGCAAGATCGAGAACATGCGCACTATGCCGTCCGGCATTCGGGTGGGGCAGATGCGCGTACCGATTGGTGTGGTCTGCGTCATCTTCGAATCGCGACCGAATGTTACGACCGATATCGCGGCCCTGTGTGTTAAATCCGGCAACGCCTGCGTGCTGCGGGGAGGAAAGGAATCGATACATTCCAATATAGCCCTCCATCGCGTTACCGCCGGAGCGCTCGACGATATCGGACTCCCGAGGGCCGCCGTTACGCTCATCGATAAAATTGATCGCGAGCTTGTGCCGGTTTTATTGAAGATGAACAGCTATATCGATATAGTCATACCGCGCGGCGGTGAGTCGCTCATACAGGCCGTTGTCAGGGATTCGACCATTCCGGTCTTAAAACACGACAAAGGGGTGTGCCACACCTACGTTGATAAAAGCGCGGACGGGAAGATGGCGATAGATATTTGTATCAACGCAAAGGTCCAGCGCCCGGGCGTTTGCAACGCCATGGAGACGCTCCTTGTCCACAGGGAATACCCGCACACCAGGGAGCTACTCGAGGCGCTCGCGAAGCGTGGCGTGGAGCTGAGGGGCTGCTCCGAAAGTGCGGCCATCCTGCCGGAGAAGGTGAAGGCCGCGACGGAGGAAGACTGGTACGCCGAGTACCTCGATCTCGTGCTGGCGGTAAAGATCATCGGCGGGATGGACGAGGCGATCACCCATATCGAGCGATACGGATCGGGACACTCCGAGGCGATCGTAACTTGCGACTATGCCGCGGCCGAGAGGTTCCTTTCGCAGGTCGATTCGGCAGCTGTTTTTGTCAACGCATCGACCCGTTTCCACGACGGAGGTGAATTCGGCCTCGGCGCCGAGGTGGGAATCTCGACGCAGAAGCTCCACGCGCGGGGTACAATGGGAATCGGCGGGCTGACCTGTCTGAAGTACGTCGTATACGGAAACGGACAGGTCCGGTCTTGAAGCTCGGCGTCTTCGGGGGAACATTCAATCCCGTGCATGTCGGACACCTGATCAACGCCGACGTCGTACGGGAATATCTGGGGCTCGACCGGATTCTTTTCATACCGGCCCGCATGCCGGTCCACAAGGGGCTCGACGACCCGGTTCCGCCGGACGACCGGTACGAGATGCTCCGGCGCGCAATTGAAGGAAACGACCGCTTCAACGTATCTCGCGTAGAAATAGACAGAGAGGAACCATCATACAGTATTATCACCCTGCGTGATCTTGTGCGAGAGTATCCGGATAGCGATCTGTTTTTGATCGTGGGCGCCGATTCCTATAACGAAATGCACACATGGAAGGACTACCGCGACCTCGTCTCGCTCGCGACGCTCGCGGTAATGAAGCGGCCCGGGATCATTCCATGTAATCCCGAGCTCGACGCGGCGGCGGCACGCTATATAATGATACAGAACCCGCTCATCGATCTGAGTTCGACGGAGATACGAGCGCGGGTGAGGACGGGACATTCAATACGTTACGTGGTTCCCGACGGGGTCAGGGAATATATCAATGACAAGGGGTTGTACAGGGATTGAATAAACAGTTAATTAAGTACGGGATATGGGCGGGCGCGGCGGCGCTGGCGCTCCTGGGAATTATCTATCTGTACCGCATTTCTACGCGCAACGCCGTCGAGGCGATGGCACAGAACAAAAAGATGATCAACATACTGATCGCGGGGAGCAATGCGTACCGGGACAACAAGCACAGGTTTTTTGCGATACTCAGCGTTAACCCGGATAACAGCAGGATCGGGATCACTTTCCTTCCCCCGAATCTCAAGATCTTTTTCGATTCAGGCAGGAAGCGCTCGGCACGAATCGACGAGATCGACATCGACAGCTTCAATAAGATCAGCCAGTCCCTCTCCCGGGACCTCAAGATGCATGTTCCTTTTTATATCGAGCTCTACGCCCAGGATGTTCGAAGAACGGTGGACCTGATCGAGGGTGTGGATCTCTTCATCCTCGATCAGTGGAAGGACCAGGCTGGCGCGCCGATAGGGGTCAGCTACATGGACGGCGGAAAAATAATCGATTACATCAACTCGGTGGACGGTAATTCCATATTTAAGAAGTATGACCGGATTCAGGACATCCTGCTCACGCTCCACTCGAGCAGAAAAGAATACAAACGTTTTTACAACAAGGGTTTCGCGGCCGAGGCGGTGAAAAACGTGCGCACCAATCTTCTCGACCAGGAGATACTTTCGCTGCTCAAATACTTCTTCGAAGATGCGGGGATGATAAGCACGCTTGTTCCCGGAGGGCTGGACGAAAAAGGCGATTATGTAATCGATGACATATCGTACAAGCTTTACGAGAACGAATTCCTCAAGGCGATGGTCCTGGAAGAGAAGAGTGACCAGTCCATAAAAGTCAAGATACTCAACGGAACAAGCGTGCCGGGGCTCGCGAAAAAAATGAGGAACATACTCATGAGGGAGGGGCTTACCGTGGTCGAGTTCGGCACATCGCCGTATCCTTTCTTCGACCATACAATTATAATAAACCAGAGGGGTGACACGGGTTACGCCATGCGGGTCGCCGAGATACTGGGGGTGGACCGGGTACACCATATCATCGACAGTTCACAGCTTAACAGCGCGCTCATAATCATCGGAAAGGATTACGTAAAGTGAAGGCACGAAAAAAAGTTACCGAAGAGGATATCATAGAAATCGCCCGGGGTGCCGCAAGACTGTTCGAGGAAAAAAAGGCCGATGACGTGGTGCTCATCGACCTTTCGACGATCAACAGCTACCTCGATTACTTCGTCATAGCCACGGCCAATTCACTCATCCACGGCAGGGCGCTCGCACGGGAAGCACAGCGCTATTTCAAGGAAGAGGGTTTTTCCGAGCGGTCAAGGGCGGACCTCGATTCGCCCTGGATCGCGCTCGACTATCACGAGGTGGTGGTCCATATATTCACGCGAGAAATGCGGGAGTACTATCAGCTCGAAAGGCTCTGGGCCGACGCCGCATCGATCGATTTCCGGTGAGGTGCCGTGAAAATAGACGATACAGTAACAATCATAGAGACCCTCATCCGCAATCTTAGCCACGAGCTCAAAAATCCACTCACAACCATAAAGGGATATGCGCAGCTTCTGGCGCTCAAGGCCGATGACCCCGATTCGATCGAAAAATCGCACCGCATGATACAGGAACAGGCCGACCGTATCGACCGGATGCTCCAGGACCTCTATGCCGCCTTCCTGCCGCGTACAACCGAAGCGTCCGCTTTCGATGCGGCGTTACTCGTGCGTGAAATCCTGGCAGACCTACCGCCCGAAGCAACTGTCATTCCCGGCGCAATCCCGGCGGCCCTGCCTATGCAAGGGGACAGGAGCGCGCTTGCCAGAATAGTCACTCTGATCCTGAAAGGTTTCGACTGGAAGGGACTTCCCGCCTCGCGATGCACATTGACGATGAAGGAGCACGACGGAGGCGCCGCAATCGATATCAGTTTCGAGGGAGTGGAAATGGTCGAAGTCGCGGAGTCGATATTTTATTTGCCGTTTTCATTGAAGAAGTATTACCTGAAAGGGACGGAACTGTACGAGGCCTATTTTATCGCGCATTTTTGCGGCTGGGAGATATCGCCTCTCGAAACACAGGGAGGTCGGGGATCGGGATTCAGGATCGTAATCTGATGGAAAGCAATTACAAGATACTGGTTGCCGACGACGAACAGGGCATCCGCGACCTCCTCACGGACCTGCTAAAGGATTATTTCGAGGTCGATACGGTCGAGAGGGGGGACACCATCCTCGATCGTCTTAAGAAAGGCGGCCACGAGATACTCATTCTCGATTTGCGGCTTCCCGGCATGAGCGGCCTCGAGGTTCTTAAAAGGATCCAGGAAGACAAGATAAAGGTCGTGGTGGTGGTAATCACCGCGTCCAGCGATATCGAGACTGCAATCACCTCGATGAAGCTCGGGGCGTACGATTACCTTGTAAAGCCCTTCGACACCGACAAGCTGATGGTGGTCCTCAAGAACATTGTCGAGAAGCTCGAACTGGAAAGCGAAGTGAGCCATCTCCGGGAACAGCTGGGCGAGGGGTTTCGTTTCAAGAACATTATCGGGAAATCGCCCGGCATGCAGAAGATATTCAGCACTCTCGAAAAGGTCATAGACACC
>JBFZEY010000490.1:0-2816 GCA_041306625.1 Spirochaetota bacterium
TACTGTAAATGACCTTTTTTATATCCCTGGGAGGTACGATCCGCGATGCTGATCCCCTTACTTTTTTCGTTTGTGACGCTTTTTGCCACCTGATTCATTGAATACAACACGCTTACCATGCGGCGGAGCCTTTCCGTCCATATCGTCGTCCGGTTGACCGCATATACGCTTGGTCCTTCCGTTTATTTCTTGTTGCACCGATTCGGAGTCACGCAGATTTTCTATTTTTATTGCATATCGGGCATTTATTTTGCCGCGATGGTATACCTTTTTTCCGAAAGCCTGTCCCAGAAGATATTTCTCTTTTTTACGAACTGGTGTTTCACCTCCTTCGTCTCCGCGCTCTGCAACTGGGCCACCATGGGATTACCCGCCGGGAAACCGCAAATTGCGGTCAGGCTCGCGCTGTACATGGCGAGTTACGGGGTGCTCCTCCCGTTGTATGCCATGCATGGCCGACGCTATGTCGTCGAAATGCTCGAACTCTTCGACAAATCAAACCCCGTGTATGCCGTTTTCCCCTTCCTTGCGTTCGTCCTCTTTACCGTTTTTTTCGGCCCGCTCGAACCGGCCGGTTCCATATCCCAGTTCATTACCATGATACTGTTCGTCAGCTTCATCCTCTTCACCTATTATCTGATGATCACGCACTTCCATACCGTATTCAGCCGTATCAAAACCGAAAACAACTTGACGAACGCCGAACATCTGCTGGTCCTCCAAAAAAAATTCTATGCGGAAGTAGAAAAAGGCATTCGCACGCAAAACGAACGGCTTCATGATACCCGCCATCATTTGCTTGCTCTTGCGGGCATGGCCTCCGACGGAAATTTCAACGCCCTGAGCCAATACCTTTCACAACTGCTTGAACTGCAGGGCAAAGGCATTACCGTCCGGTATTGCGAAAACGACGTCGTCAACTCCGTGATAGGCGGGTATATCAGCATCGCTGAGAGCAGGAAAATAGCCGTATCCGTGGAGCTCGACTTGCCCGGAACCATGGGCATGGACGAATACGAACTCTGCACGCTCTTCGGCAACACCCTCGAAAACGCTATCGAAGCCTGCGAACGGATTCCCACGGACTCACCCTTGACCCCGAACAGGTTCATTCGGCTGAAGTCCCGGGTCGAACAGCGCCGGTTGACCATCCGTATCGAGAACAGTTGTCAGAAGGACCCGTCTGCCGCGCAAGGCAACTTCGTTTCGAGCAAAGGAACCGGCGGAGGCATCGGCCTCGAAAGCGTACGGACGGTCACTGATTTATACCAAGGTTGCATGAACTGCGAGAAACGGGAAAACACTTTCATTTTTTCGGCGGTGCTTTGTCTCCGACCGGTCTGAGGGTTACCCGACAAGGGTCCGGTGTTGCGTTTATCGTCAGTGATGATACCATTCAGGTGAATCTTCTTCTCAAAATCACGAGGAGACACGACAAGGATAACCGAGGCGTTCAAGGACGGCAGGATATTGGTTTCGGTCGGCCAATGTCCTGAACAATGGGGCGCGAACCGGTCGGACGACGCAAGGGATATCGCGTCAAGTCAGGTCGCCGCGGAGGCGGACATGATCGAGACCGACGGCTTCGACGAATACTCCTTTAAACTGGAGCGCCATGGGTTCGATGGTAAAGTCGCTTCGATCAACAAAGCACGGCAAGCATTTCGCGGGAAATGGCGGTGACCGAAGCGCTGCAAGCCGGGGGCGATATCGTCGGGACGAACTGCGGTAACGGCATGAAGCGGATGATGATCGAAATCATCGTCCAAACACGCGCGGTCGAAAAGTATTACGCCCGGCCGTAACCTGATCAAGCCGGATATATCAGGCGAAAGAACACTCGCCAGTTGGAGATACTTTGCGCGGTTCCGTTCCCTCAGCTTATATCGCAACAAAGCCAGCTTGTAATCCACTTGACCGCGCGTGACGGGAATGAACCCGTTATAATCTCCAACCGAACCGATTTGCTAAAATCAAAATCCTAGGATCTTTTTTCCGCCTCGGCGAAAATCGAACGCAAGAAATACGCGACGGATAAGCACTGAATACGAGATCAGGCGTTGCTCCTCGAACTTGGTTTCCGGAGTGTATCGAATACCTTGAATCCGTCATCATGCGCCAAATTTCTTCATTTTTTCAAATTTGAATCCCAGCGCAATCAACGTGCCGCCGATCAGCAGCGCGTGGAGGAACCAAAATTCCGCGGAATTCGCCGCGATGAATTGAAAGTAGAACGTGTACCCGTTGATAATGAGAAAAACAAGGCCGTACGATCGCAGAATGCCGTTGTCACGCCTGAGGCCGAGATAGAGCGATATCCCCGAAACGGCCGCCCACAGAAGCGAAAAGCCGAGCCGCTCCCCTGTATTTTCATACCAGAGGATATCCTCCTCGAAATATCCGAAGAGGGCGAAAAACCAGAGCGCCAGGTTGACCACCAGCGCGCCGAAATGCAGGTACACCCGGTTGAAATGACTGAATCGTTTCAGCTGCCCCGCCCGCGCGTGAGCGATCCCGATTCCCGCGCTTATCATCCCGGCGACGATGAAACGCACCGGATAGTTCATGCCCAACCAGTATGCCCCCCACCCGCTTATGTATCCCGTCTGACCGCCGAACCAGATGAAGAGATTCACGCAGGCGTAAATCAGCACGGGCCGGTTGTCCAGCAGATAGGCGAGAGCCATGAAGATCACGGCGTCGACTCCCACCAGAGCGGGCCAGTCGTCCGATCCGGTTGAAAAGTTAGCGCCCAGCGAAAAGGAAAGGCCGGTGAGCGCGATGCATCCCATCAATTGAAGAACCCCCGCCGATTA
>JBFZEY010000491.1:0-3651 GCA_041306625.1 Spirochaetota bacterium
GCCCACGCGGCCGATACCTTGGGGAAGTGATGGTGCCAGAAATGCGGTGCGACGAGCGGGAAGAGTGCTATGGAAAGCAGGATGCCGGCGAAGGGCAGGGCCGTCCAGAGCGGAAGTTCACTCCCCAGATTGCTTTCATGCGCGGCGGCTTCCTCCGGCGCTGCCGCGGCGTGGGCGTCGACGCTTTCAATGCCATGATTCGCCGCCAGTCCGATGGATACCGCCATCGGCGCCAGGTACATCACCGCCATGAGAGCGAGAAAAATTACGAGGACTCTTTTCATGCAATGACTCCTTTCTCTTAAATGTTGCCGTGCCGCCGGAGGGACATCGGGGATGCCGTGTATCCGCGTCACCGATTCCGAACGCGGAGTGGCGCCGGGAAGAAACTCCGGCAGCGGTCCTTTGTATGGTAACGCGTCGTTAAAACGACGCGTCCACGTTAAAGCCATGCACGTATGTATGTCAACTGAGTATTTGTATTGTTTTACCGCGCCGGTACGAAATATGGCAGAAGAGGTAGAGCGCGTCAGTCCCTGGTCCATCATTTTTTCTTGGCCATGAGGCCGGCGAGGCTCTCCGAAAAATTGCGTGTCCGCGCGAAATATCCCTGCGAGGTGGACTTGACATCCTCCACGGTGATGAACGCGCCGGGCTCGAACATCCGCACGATCTCCATCACCTGCGCCACCTTTTTGCGCGGGACGATGGTAAAAATGATGTTCACCTCGCCCCTGGCCCCCCATCCCTTGATGGTGGTCGCGCCGTAGCCCTCCTGCCTGAGCACCAGCGGCAGCATCACGATTTTCTCGGTGGTGATGATTCTCACCGCCTGGATGCCGATGGCGATCCTGGACTCTATCATCATCCCCACGTAGTTGCCGGTGGCGAAACCCGCCCCGTAGACGATGAAGCTCGCGGTGCTGCCGATGCCCTTCATCACCTGGCCTATTGCCGCAAGCCAGATGATTACCTCGAAAAAGCCTAATAGCGGCGCGAGGTATCGATACCCCCGCGAGATCAGGATGATCCGTATCGTCCCGATGGAGACGTCGACTATCCTCGCGAAAAAGATAAAAACGAGGCCCATGATGGAGGAATCGAGCAGTTCGTTCATGATGTACCGTTTGACGGAGTGGTGTTGTGCGTCAGAACGTCACAGGCTACGGGGCATTTTCGAGCGCTGCAATCATTATTTGCGGGATTTATAGAGGGATTCGGGGCGTGTTAATCAAAATCCGGGGGAAAATTGTCATCGCGCCGAGCGCCGCGGCGGGGTGATCTCAAAAGGCGGGAAGTTAATCCATAACGTTTGGTATAAAAGAGATTGCCAGGCCCCGGTGAGATTATGGCTCACACCGACTGTCCCCCGAAATGTTAAAAAAACATATATAGATCAAAATACATAAAAAATAGCCATATTCTTTTTTAATCGCCCTCAATCGCTCTTAAAAAGCTCCTGGAAAGGTTAACTCTCATGCCGAAGGTGCCGACGGTACGAGCAGGGAGTAGTCTCGACTCTCCCGTTCGTTCTTTGAAAACGCTGGGGCTTACAAACCATGATGGTGGTGCACTGATCGTCAAGCTCCTTTGTATTCAGTTCCAGTCTTATATTCGCCCATCTACAAGCCTGGAACGGGAATATCCCGGCTGTTATCGTAAAGCCGGTCGGTTATTCCTGGAAAACGCCGCGTCCCGCTGCCCGGGACGGGGCCCGGCAGGGAAGCCGGAAAACCAAATACAAAGGAGTGTAAAATGATCATCAACAACAACATGGGTGCGATCAATGCGAACAGGACGCTGAAGTTTACGCATTGGGACGTGGACAAGAGTATGCAGAAGCTCTCCTCCGGCCTTCGTATCAACAAGGCCGGCGACGATGCTTCAGGGCTCGCGGTATCGGAAAAGATGCGGACCCAGATCCAGGGACTCAGGCAGGCCGAGCGGAACACCGAGGACGGGATGTCGTTCGTACAGACCGCCGAGGGGTATCTCAATCAGTCCGCCCAGATCATCCAGAGGATCAGGGTGCTGTCCGTACAGGCGGCGAACGGCATCTATTCGAACGAAGACCGCCAGCTTATTCAGGTGGAAGTTTCCGCGCTCGTGGACGAGGTCGACAGGATCGCGTCGCAGGCGGAATTCAACCGTTTCAAGGTGCTCACCGGAGAATTTTCGAAGGTGAACCCGAAGGCGTCTATGTGGTTCCATATGGGTGCGAACGCGAATCAGCGCGAGCGCATTTACATTGGTACGATGACCGCCCATTCCTTCCGTTTAAGGGACGGCACGGGCAAGGTTGTCGTATCGCTCTCATCGCCCGGCGGCGCAAACAATACGATAGGTCTCATGGACAATGCGCTGCAGCGGCTTTCCAAGCAGCGCGCCGATCTCGGCGCGTATTACAACAGGCTTGAGATGACCGCGAAGGGCCTTATGTCCGCCTACGAGAACACCCAGGCGGCGGAATCACGCATCAGAGACGCTGATATGGCCGAAGAGATGGTGAACTTCACCAGAAGCACCATCCTTGTCCATACAGGCACTGCGATGCTTGCGCAGGCAAACCTGCAGCCCCAGTCGATTTTACGGTTGCTTGGGTAAGCCAATCGTAAAATCACGTTTTTCCGGTTCTTTGAAAACTCACCAGGATTCTCATACGTTCTCCTGCTGTTCCCAGACTGTCCTCCACCCGGCTGCTCCGTCAGCCGGTGATGCGGGGGAGGGCATCACTGGCTGACGGAGTATGTCGTTGGCCGGTGTCGTCTGGACATGGGCAGTCCGGGCTTCATTGCCGGGGAGAAAACCCCTGATCCGTTCGGGTGGATCCGGTCGCCGCATGATGCGGAGACCGACAAATCCGCGACGGTCCCGAAAAAAACCAGAGGCGGCCGTCCCGAAACACAACAAGGGAGGGAGTCGTATGAGAATCAATCACAACATGAGCGCCATTTTCGCTAACAGGCAGCTCCAGGCAGTTTCCGAAAGGATGGATAAGTCCATTGAAAAGCTTGCATCGGGCGAGCGTATCAACCGGGCTGGTGACGACGCTTCGGGTCTGGCCGTGTCTGAAAAGATGCGTACCCAGATCAACGGCCTGCTCCAGGCTGAAAAGAATTCCCAGAACGGGCTTTCTTTTATTCAGGTCGCCGAAGGGTCTCTCCAGCAGATCAACGACATTTTGCAGCGGGTCCGGATGCTCGCGGTGCAGTCGGCCAACGGGATTTATTCAAACGCGGACAGGACGCAGATCCAGGTAGAGGTTTCGCAGTTGATCGAGGAAGTGGACCGTATAACCACCTCCGCCGAATTCAACAGGATGAAGATGCTTACCGGCATGTACGGACGCAACAGCAAAACCGGCAGCATGTTCTTCCACGTGGGACCCAACCATGGCCAGAGGATGAGGGCTTATATCGGCACGATGAGCGCCAGGGCCCTCAACCTGGTGGACGGGGCGAGAAAACGCTCCATCTCAACCGTTGGACTGGCCAATTCCATGATTGGATACATCGATTTGGCTTTGGACAAGCTGAATCGCCAGAGGGCAGATCTTGGAGCGTATTACAACAGAATGGAGAACACCATAAACGCGTTGTCCAGGTCGTACGAGAACATGCTTGCGGCCGATTCCCGCATAAGGGACGTCGA
>JBFZEY010000492.1:0-3148 GCA_041306625.1 Spirochaetota bacterium
GACTGGATAAAAGTAGCGGAGCGATGCGGCCGCATCGAGCAGATTCTCCAGGGAGCCAGGAAGGTCTTTCTGAAAAAAGGCTACTGGAGCGCGACCATGCGCGATATTTCGGAGGAGTCGCAGCTATCTACCGGCGCCATTTACTTCTATTTCAAGGGTAAAGATGAGATTTACGGAAGGATCTGTGAAGATGTGATGCGATTGACCGTAAAGCTATTGAAGCGGAGCAGGAAAACCGGGGTATCCATGCGGGAAAGACTGGTTTCAGCAATAAAGGCATACGTTGGGTTTTATACCGATTACGGCGAGGATTTTGACGTTCTCGAAGCAGCCTTTAAACAGGTAACGCTTCCCGAAGACATCAATCTGAGCATCGAGCGGCTCGTGCAGGAGGCCCTGTCTTTCGTGAATGAGATATTCGCGCAGGGCGTCGCTGACGGCGAACTCCCGGGCGACATCGATACCTGGAAGCTCACAATGAACATATGGGCGGCCATCGAGGGAGCTTTATATATTCACAAGCGCAAATTTCTGGAGGAAGCGAAATACGATCTGGATGATTTTATTATGAGCCAGATAAATGTTTTTCTTGGCGGCATAGAAAACATGCACCGTGCGTAAATCGTATGAAGCGATTGTTCAGGAAATTTTTTAAAATGGACGCACCACAGTAAAATCGCATCCGGAGGTGTGACATGATCATCGACGCGCACAGTCATCTCGGGGATATTCTTTATCCCAACGGCAGAGAACTTATTTATAAAAAAAATGTCGTCATGGAAAAGTTGTACGATCCACAGGGTAACAACGAGAAACTGCTGATGCGGAGCCTCGGACTTGGCAAATACCTCTACCCGATGCTGAAGAAACCCGCGACCCGCGCCCAGCGCGCGCGCAATCTCACCGCGACGCTGGAAAACATGCAAAGGTCGCTCGACGAGGCCGGAATCGATTTTACCGTTTGCCTGCCCATCGCTCCCAATGTGACATTCGAGGACCTCGCCATAGCCGCCGAACTCGACAACAGGATCATCCCGTTCACCAGTATCGATTTCACCCGGCAGCATGATGTCGGGAAAAAGCTCGCCGGCGATGTCAAGCGAGGCGCCCGGGGGCTCAAGCTCCACCCCATCATACAGAGAGTGCCGCTTACCGACAGGCGCACCTTCGAGGCGGTACAGGCGTTCGAGGCCTGTAAAAAACCGGTATTGATGCACGCCGGAACGGCCTTTTATTACATGGAGGATGAATCCGACAGGCAGTCCCCCGGTAATGGCTCGATAAAAGATGTTGAAGCGCTCGTCCGGTCATTTCCGAACACAAATTTCATTATCGGGCATTCCGGTCTCTTCTGGCACCGTGAGGTTCGCAAAAGACTTCGCGGGTGTTCAAACATATGGCTTGATACGAGCTTCCAATCTCCCGAAACCATCCGCAAGCTTGTTAAAACATTCGGCCCGGAAAGAATACTGTACGCCTCGGACTGGCCGTGGGGCAGCCGCTCACCCCACGTCAGGCCCGTTAAAGTCGCTTGCAGGGGCGACCGGACGCTTGAGGATCTGATATATTTCAGAAACGCGGCAGGCCTGCTTGGAATTACGGTGTAACGTGTCCATGCTTCATCGACGGGGAATACGACCTTTCCGTCGCCGATCAGTATGTCAGCCGTTTTAATTTCAGACGGCGCTGGCGGCCGCCGCTTAAGGAGCAACAATGGAAATAAAACCCTCGACCAGAAAGAAAGACCTCCTCGACCGCTACGCGCATCGTTTCGGCGCCATGCGCGTACGAACGATGAGTCATCTCGGGCTCGATATATTCGAGACCGAACGGGAGGGCTGCTGGTCAACGGATATTGACGGACGGAGAATCCTCGATGCGCTGGCGCTCCAGGGAGTGTTCAACCTGGGACGGCGGCACCCGGCCATCGTCGATGCGATGAGAAAGGCAATTGAACGCCTCGACCTCGGGAACAATTTCCTGATGTCCGAGGAACAGCTCATACTCGCCGACAAACTTGCCGCCACCACCCCGGGCAATATAAACTGCGCATTCTTCAGCTCCACCGGTTCCGAGGCCGTCGATCTTGCCATAAAGGTCGCCAGGGGATATTCAGGGAGGCCCGGAATTATTTCGGCCAACGAGTGCTATCACGGGATCACCGGATTCGCCCTCTCCACCAACAGCAACCCGGATTACATCGAACCGTTCGGCCCCCTGATGCCTGGTTTCGGCCATGTACCGTACGGCGACATCGATGCTCTGAAGAACGAAATGTCGGAAGACACGGCCGCAGTCATTTTTGAACCGATGATCGCAGAAGCCGGACTGCTGATTCCCCCCGATGATTATTTCCACAGGGTTCGCGATTTATGCGATAAAAACGACACGCTGCTTATTATCGACGAGGTGGTCACCGGCCTCGGAAGAACAGGAAAGTTCTGGGGCATCGAGCACTCCAGCGGGGTCGTGCCGGATATAATGGTTTCAGGCAAGGGCCTTACCGCGGGAATGTACCCCATGGCCGCTACGATGTTTACCGAAGAGGTCGCCGATTTCTTTTTAACGTACCCCTACTGCCACTATTCCAGCACCGCAGGCTCAGACATCGGCTGCGTGGTCGCTTCCGCCATGATCGACATCGTAAACCGACCCGAGTTCCTTGAAAGCATCAACGAAAAAGGCAAAAGGCTGGCTGACGGATATCAGCGATTGATGGAAAAGCATCCGGCAACCCTGGAAAGCTACGGACAGATCGGCATGCATACGGTACTCAGGCTGGCCGATCCGTCGGGCGGGTTTCGCATGAACCGGTATCTGGCCGAAGAAGGCGTCTTCGCCCTTCTTTCAACAAACAATACCGCCGCCATACGAATTCAGCCACCGTTTATCATTACGGAGAAGGAAATCGACCTTATCATAGACGCTCTTGACGCATCGCTGGAAAAAATTAAATCTAAATAATAACGGTGACGGGTATGTCAGACATTCACGAAAGCCTGAAGGCCGCCAATGAATTCAAAAATAAAATCAATGACAACGAGAAGGTCCGAAAGCTTCTGAAACGATGGAATCCCCTGATCCACTTTGATACGAGGGATTCGGACGTACGGCTCACCTTCAAGATGAGCGGAGGGATCGCTGAATC
>JBFZEY010000493.1:0-2785 GCA_041306625.1 Spirochaetota bacterium
GGCGGCCGATATCCTCGATGCTCGCGAGGCGGGCCGCGGTCCCGAGCGCAAATGATTTGACAGACTCCGTCAACCGGGTAAGACTGGCGGCACAACTACGACTGAGGATCGGCATTCGCGATGAAACTCATCATACAGATACCGTGCTATAACGAGGAAAAGACGCTCGCCCTGGCGCTGAAGGAGCTGCCGCGCAGGGTGAAGGGCTTTACGAAGGTCGAGTGGCTGATTATCAACGACGGAAGCACCGACAAAACCGTCGAGATCGCGCGCAAGAGCGGCGTGGACCATGTCGTGGGATTCACCCGCAACCAGGGGCTCGCGCGCGGATTCATGCTGGGACTCGACGCCTGCCTGCGCCTGGGCGCCGACGTGATCGTGAACACCGACGCCGACAACCAGTATGACGCCAGGGACATTCCTGAGCTGGTGAAGCCGATCCTCGAGGGCCGGGCCGATATCGTGGTGGGGGCGCGGCCGATCGCGGAGATCGACCACTTTTCCCCGGTGAAGAAGCTGTTACAGCAACTCGGCAGCTACGTGGTGCGCATGGCGAGCCATACGAACGTCCCCGACGCGCCCTCGGGCTTTCGCGCGATCAGCCGCGACGCGGCCATGCGGCTTAATGTTTTCAACAACTACACCTACACGCTCGAGACGATCATTCAGGCCGGCCAGAAGAACATGGCGATCACCTCGGTGCCGGTCCGCGTGAACGAAGACTTGCGCCCCTCGCGCCTGGTGAAGAGCATCTCATCGTACGTGAAGCGCTCGATATTCACGATCTTCCGCATATTCGTGGTCTACAAGCCGTTCAATTTCTTCATAACGATCGGCCTGATCATCTTCGGCGCGGGTTTTCTGGTCGGCGTGCGCTTTCTCTACTTCCTCTTCACCGAGGGCGGGGCGGGACATATACAGTCCCTCATCCTGGTCGCCATACTCATGGGCATCGGCTTTCAGACGATACTGGTGGCCTTTCTCGCCGACCTGCTGGCCGTCAACCGTAACCTGATGGAAGACGTGCAGTACCGTCTTCGGAAGATCGAATGCGACGGGAAGAAGTAGCGTCCGGCGATGGCCGGTGGCGCGGCATGTCGCGGCCGCGATAAAGGGCTCCCGATGAAAAAAGTTCTCTCCGCATTTGGAGTTACTCTTGCCTGTATTGTCCTGGCGGGCCTCTGCTACGGCCTGTTCTATTTCGACTACCTCGAGACGCCCACCGAAGACTTCATCGGCAATTTCCGGCCGCGCGTCGCCGAGTACCTTGGAGGCGGATTCCCCGGTTCGAACTTCAAGATGCTGCCGGTTTACCCGCTGCTGCTCTCTGCGGTGACGGCGCTCAACCCGTTCGATTCGGCGGACACCATCTATACATCGGCGCTTGTTCTCAACATGGCGCTTCTCGTTCCGTTTCTCGTCGTTGCATTTTTGTTGTACAGGAAATTTCTTGACCGGTGGAAGGCGGCCGCGGCGCTCCTCTTCGTGGCCATGAACCCCTATACCATCTACGGCGCCATCAACTCCGAGCTCGAAATGATGCTCGCGCTCCTGTCGGCTCTGGCGGTGCTCCTTTCGCTGAACGGCTCGCCGCTGGCATATCCCGTGGCCTTCCTTACGGCCGCCACCAAGTGGGACTCGGTCTTCGCCGTTCCAGCCGCGATGTTTCGCGACTTCTTCGAGCGCAGGCGCTATGTTTTCGCAATTATCGCCGGCGGATTCGCGGCGAGCGGCGTAGCGGCGTGGATGCTGCTCGGCGTTCTCACGGCCGATTATTCCAATCCGTATATCAGGGAAATCGCCAGCCGCGGGCCGAACGTCTATCGCTATATCGTGGATTGTTTTCTCATCCTTTCGGGGTACGTTCCCTGGATGGCGACGCATGCGTATTTCTCCGACAGCGTCGCGCTCAAGGTTCCGCTTTTCACCGCCGCCGGTATCTCGATACTCGTGGTGCTCGTCTCGACCATCTGGGGAGCGGCGCTTCTCTTTATTCGTCAATGGAAGATGAGCGCGCCACTCTCGATATTCTTCGGTGGCTATGTCTTCGTCCACATGGTGTACCAGAACACCAAGGAGCGCTACGTGATGCCCGTGCTGTGGGTGCTCGTGCTTTTGTTTTTTTTCGGCATGTGCGAGGGGCTCTATCCGTGGCTGAGGAAGAATGCCGGCCGTCTGTTAGGGCGGCCCGGTGTGCGGGCGGTGCTCGTGGCGATTGCCGGTGGCGCGGTTCTAGGCGGTATTGTTTTGTCCGTCTCGGGCGCGCACTGGGGGCCGCTTGTTTTCGCGGCAGTGTTTGCGGCGATCTTAGCGGTCATCATCCTGCATGAGAATCCCGAATGGACCCTTTACGCGAAACTGCTTCTCGCGCTGTGCGCCGGTGCGGTCGCGCTCTTCATGACATTCTACGGGGTGCGGACCATGGACCACTACAGCCTGCGGCGCGTCGAGTTCAAGAAGGCCGCGCTCTGGTTCAACGAGCACGCGGGGCCCTCCGACACCATGCTGATCGCCGAGGTGAACGTGCCCAATTACTACTCGCGCCTGGAGGGCAGGCGATTCATCGGCTCCACGGGCCTTACAAGCATTGACGCCAAGTCGCTCGTCGGTGAACTGCGGGAGAAGAAGATATCCTACGTGTTCGTGGACGACTTCTACATCCGCCGCCTGGCGCACGGCGATAAAAATGCGGTTGACAGGAAGGCCGCGCTTTTTAAAGAAATCAGGGACAGCGCCGCGCTCGCGCTCCATTTCAGGCCCGTCGCGCGCTTCGAAACCAGGGGCG
>JBFZEY010000494.1:0-2672 GCA_041306625.1 Spirochaetota bacterium
CCATGTGTATTTGTCCACCATTCCCCTGAAGAAATTACTGCGGTTTGTCCCCTTTTCCCTTATGATCTCCGCGCGATCCAGATAGCTCGTGTCATTGATGAGCAACGCTCCGCCTTCGCCGCAGATAAAATTCTTCGTCTCATGGAAACTCAAGGTCGCCAATTGCCCGAAGGAGCCGAGCCACCTGCCCCCGTATCGCGCGAACAGTCCGTGCGCGTTGTCCTCGACGATAGGCACGCCGTGTTTTTCTGCAATCCTGCATATGGCGTCCATTTCACAGCCGACCCCCGCATAATGAACCGCTATGATTGCTTTCGTTCTTGGCGTGATAAGAGGTTCCAGCTGTTTCTCGTCCATGTTCAACGTGTCCGGCCGGATGTCGATAAAAACGGGCCTCGCGCCGCGCAATACGAAAGAGTTGATCGTCGTGACGAAAGTGAAGGACGGCACGATGACCTCGTCGCCGGGTTGTATATCGAGAAGGAGCGCGGACATTTCCAGGGCGTGAGTACATGAGGTGGTTAAAAGAACTTTCGGTATGCCGAGCACTTCCTCCAGCAGGCGGCTGCATTTGGCCGTAAACGGACCGTCTCCCGAAGCATGGCCGTCGAGGATCGCCTGGACGATGTACTGTATTTCTTTTCCGACCAGCGGGGGTTTGTTGAACGGGATCTTGTAGTTACTCATCGCGCGGCTCCATTCTTTGACAGACGGAACGATGGATTTCAGACCGGTATCAGACGTTATTCTCCTGAATCGTCTTCGAGGTCGATTCGCCCTTAATGTTGGAATAAAGTATCAGCAACCCTCCGATCAAATGATTGATGAGCATGCATGACAGGTTGAAAAAACTGACCAGCAAGGCTATTTCGGCGGGAACGCCGAACAGTCCGTATAGAAGAATATGGGCGCCTTCCCTGATGCCCAGGCTGCCGAACGATATCGGCAAAAGGAAGATGAAAAAGAGGACGGGCGCCACGAAAAAATTCACCGCCAGAGGTATATGATAACCGAGTGAATAGAAAAATACCTGCGCTCTCGAAGCCGATATGAACTGTATCATAAAAGAGAGCAGTATGACCGGCAACAGTTTTCCGGGGGAGGTCAGTGGTTTGATCATTTCCTTTAAATGTATTCTGGAATCGCCGAATCCGTCTGCCAGGTTGAATTTCGCAAGCGCCCTTTTTATGGATTTGGTCAGATATGTCTCCATCCTGTCGAGGAATCCGAGAAGCATCCTATTGCGAAGCGCCAAATTGAGCCCCGCAAGCAGGACGATCGCGCCCAGAAACAGAATGTATGCGAGGCGCAGGACTTTTCCGGCTTCCGACGAAGAGGCGACCGGGAGTTGAGGATAAACAAGGATTATCAGGAGAGTGCATGTGACCAGGGCCATCAGTTTTTCAGTAATTATAATCATTGTGTTCGAAACGAGTCGCCCGAATTTTCGCGCGCTGACCGCTATCCTGTACAGATCCCAGCCTATGGATGCAGGCGCGAATACTCCGAGAGAATAACCTATCCAGTAATGTTTCAAGGCGAATCCGGCGCCGACGGCGCGGCCGTGATATTGTCTCAACAGCGTGTACCAGCGGATGGCGCCGGCAAGCAGAAAGAACGGGGCGTGAAGCAATCCAAGAAGAAAAAAGTCCTTCCTGGTTTTACCCACGGCGGTTTTCAAGGCTTCAAAATCTAGCCTGCTGAAAACCACATAGAGGATGACGACCGGAACGACCCAGTATATCACTCTGCGAACAATCGATAACCATCGCAGATTAAAGAATTTCTTCATATCCTCCGTCCGCCCGCCGAACTATCCGCCGGTTTGATTCCATCAATATGATAATGAACGGAATCAATTCTGCCTGGAAACCATGGATACAAGCAATTTCGTTTTTCCCGTGGCCTCAGGCGCGATCCTGTCCGCCCTCGTGATCTCGAACTCGAGATGCTGCGTGAAATGGTTATTCAGGCTGCCGACAAGATCGTCGATTATCTCATGAAAATAGGATTCCTCCGCCTGAATAATGATCTGGAATCGATTCAATGATTGCTGAATGACGCGGAACTGGCAAATTTTGTCGTACTTTTTCAACAGAATGGAAAAATCGTACACGAATCTTTTTGTGCCGTCCGGCAATATCACGAAGTCGCTGTCACGGCCGAGGATTTCGGTTATTCTGCGCACCCTCTCGTTCCTTTTGTTAATAGCAGTATCGAAAACGACCATATCTCCGATATCGTACCTGATCAGGGGCATTGTGGTTCCTATCAAGTCTGTCATTACGATTCTGCACCTGATGCCCGGTTGAGCGGCTTCACTATTTTCGTCGAGGAACTCGAAATAAATGAGGTCGTCGCAAAGATGGAGGCCATCCCGCTCGGGAGTATCGTGTGCGATTACTCCCATTTCGACGGAGCCGTAGCTTTCAGTAAGTTCGATATTAAAACGATCGCGGCAGAGACCGCGCGTATGATCGCCGATTATCTCACCTGTCCCGATCAGGATCTTCAATCCATCATATTTCATTTTTCGTTTTCCGAGTTCCAGAGCCACTGCCTCGATATGCGAACGATTTCCGTACAATACGTTCGGCTGGTAAGCAAGGAGGAGGTCGGTCATCTCGGACGTGGAATTGTGAAAATAATCGATTGGCAAACGTCTTAAAATG
>JBFZEY010000495.1:0-2753 GCA_041306625.1 Spirochaetota bacterium
GCGAACGGGGGCAAGGTGCTCTTCGTCGGGACCAAGAAACAGGCCCAATCCGCGATCGAGGAATTCGCGCAGAAATGCGGCATGTACTTCGTGGCGGAGCGCTGGCTTGGCGGGCTTCTCACCAACTTCAACACGGTGAGCAATTCGATCGAGCGCCTGAAGGGCCTGGAGAAAATGTCAGAAACCGGCTCCTGGGACGCGGAGACCAAGAAAGAAATCCTGGACCTCACCCGCGAGCTTGCCAAGAAGCACAAGGTGCTCAAGGGCATCAAGGAAATGGCGAAGCTTCCCGATGCGCTCTTTATCATCGACCCCAAGCGGGAGGCGATCGCCGTTAACGAGGCGCGCAAGCTCGGCATCCCGATTTTCGCGGTAGTGGACACCAATTGTAATCCCGAAGAGATCGATTACCCGATCCCGGGAAATGATGACGCCATACGCGCGATCGCGCTCTTTCTCGAGGTGATGTCGCGGGCGATAGTCGAGGGCCAGTCCGGCGGCCAGACCGACGGAGTCGAGGTGATCGAGGAGGTCGAGGCAGAGCCGGAGGTAGCCGGCGAAGCGGCCGGCGAAGCGGCCGGCGAAGCGGCCATCGAGGCGACCGGCGAAGCGGCGGAGACCACGGAAGAGGGCGACGCGAAGACCAAGTCCGCCGTTGAGGCGAAGGAGCAGTACCGAAAGAAATACGAGGACCAGTACGACGCCGACGAAAAGACCTCGTGGTAAGTCGGCTTTCGTTTTATCAACAGATTGAAGGAGAGAGAGAACGTGGCTGATATAACATCCGACATGATTAAGGAGTTGAGGGAGAAGACGCAGGCGGGCATGCTCGACTGCAAGAAGGCTCTCATGGAGTGCGGCGGCGATATTGACAAGTCGGTCGAGTACCTGAGAAAGAAGGGCCTCGCGTCGGCGAACAAGAGAATGGGCCGTGAGGCCCGCGAGGGGATCATCGCTTCATATATTCACAACAACAGCAAGCTCGGCGTACTTCTCGAGCTAAACTGCGAGACCGACTTTGTCGCCAAGAATGCGGATTTCCGTGAGCTGGCGAAGGAGATTTCCATGCAGGTTGCGGCCTCGAGTCCGCTGTACGTGGACATCGAAGACGTGCCCGCCGAGGAGCTGGAGAAAGAGAAGGTGATCTACCGCGACCAGATGAAGGACTCGGGAAAACCCGAACAGGTGGTCGAGAAAATCGTGGAAGGCAAAATCAAGAAGTTCTACGCCGACGTCTGCCTCATGGAGCAGGAGTATATCAAGGACCCGAAGCTGACCATCCGCGATCTCGTTAAAAACAGAATCGCCACCTACGGCGAGAACATCACGGTCGGAAGGTTCATGCGTTACAAGATAGGAAAATAACGATGGAACCCTCAACGGACCGTCCGAATCTCAAGTATCGGCGCATTGTCGTCAAGATAAGCGGCGAGGCGCTCGCGGGCGAGGATCGTTTCGGCATCAATCCGGAAACGGTCAAGAGGATCGCTCGCGAGATCGCCGAGGTCTACCGGCTCGGAGTGCAGGTTGCGGTGGTAGTCGGGGGGGGTAATATCTTCCGCGGCTCGGTCGGAAAGGCACTGGGCATGGAACAGACCACGGGCGACTACATGGGCATGCTCGCAACGGTGATAAACGCGCTTGCCATGCAGGACGCACTGGAGAAGCTCGGAACGCCGACGCGGGTGATGACGGCATTCGAGATGCGCGCGGTCGCCGAGCCGTACATACGGCGCCGCGCGATTCGCCACCTCGAAAAGAATCGTGTGGTGATCCTCTCGGCCGGCACGGGCAATCCCTTCTTTACGACCGATACCGCCGCGGGCCTGCGCGCCATCGAGATCGGGGCCGAGGTGCTGATGAAGGCGACGAAAGTTGACGGTGTCTACGATTCGGACCCCGAGAAAAACACCGGCGCCAGGAAGATTGACGCGATCGGATACCTCGAGGTGATCGAGAGGCAGCTGAGGGTGATGGACCTCACCGCAATATCGCTCTGCATGGACAACCACCTGCCGATTATCGTGTTCAATCTCCTGGATGCGGACTCAATCAGAAAGGCCGTAACGGGCCAGACCATAGGAACAACCATATCCTGAAATCACCGGAGGACAGGAATAATGATCGACGACATAATTACTGACGCGGAAGAGCGGATGACCAAGAGCATCAAGGCGCTCGAAAAGGAATTCGGCTCGATCCGCACGGGGCGGGCCAACCCGTCACTCTTCGACGGAATACGCGTAAACGTATACGACTCCATGATGCCGCTCAACCAGCTCGCGACGATTTCATGTCCCGAGCCTCGCCTGGTGGTGATACAGCCATGGGACCGGAGCAATCTAACGGCCGTGGAGAAGGCGATTCTCAAGTCGGACCTATCGTTGAATCCCAACAACGACGGTAACCTCATACGAATCCAGATCCCCGATCTGACCGAGGAGCGCCGCAAGGAATACGTCAAACTGGCCAAGCATAAGGCGGAGGAGTGCCGGGTGTCCATTCGCAACGTGCGGCGTGACTCGAACGATATGATCAAGGACCTCGAAAAACAGAAGGAAATATCGGAAGACGATTCGAAGGCGGCCGTGGCGCGAATACAGAAGATCACCGACAGGTTCACCGAAGAGGTGCAGAAGCTGACCGACAACAAAGAGAAGGAGATCAGCCATATTTGATTGCGGTATTTCCCCCGGGGTGTCCGGTTCGGTGACGGGGCCGATTTACCACATAACCGGAGCGCCCGGGGCTTG
>JBFZEY010000496.1:0-2897 GCA_041306625.1 Spirochaetota bacterium
GGAAAAGGATGGCGCCGACATATTCGGGCCAGGTCATCGGGGCAAAATCATGATGGTCGTGACCACCGCAGGAACAGGAGGCGCACTTGGGTTTGTCGCCGAAGAACGAAATCTGCATCACGCGCAACGTGAAGGCGGCGGCGACCAGAACACCCACGGCGGCGGAGAACGCCCAGAGCGGCGAGGTCTGCCAGGTGCCGATGAGGATGGTGAGCTCGGCCGGGAAACCGCTGAAGCCCGGCATGCCCATCGAGGCCAGCCCGGCGATCACGAAGACGACGGCGGCGAACGGCAGGCGCTTGTGGAGATTCATGGCCTTGAGGTCGGCGAGGCGGCGCGTATGCGTGCGTTCGTAAACCATGCGGCCGACCACGGCGAACAGCAGACCAGCGATGATGCCGTGCGAGAACATCTGGAGGACCGAGCCGCTGACGGCGCGGACATTGGCCGCCGCAAGACCGAGCATCACGAAGCCCATGTGGCTCACGCTCGAGTAGGCGATGACGAACTTGAAATCCTCCTGAACCAGCGCAACCAAACCGGCGTAGACGATACCCGCGATGGCGAGCCAGGCGATGGTCGGTTGCCAGAAAACGAGACCCTCGGGAAACAACGGCATGCCGACGCGGAGGCAACCGTAGGCGCCGAGTTTCATGATGACACCGGCGAGCAGCATCGAGGCACCGGTGGGGGCGGCGACGTGGCCGGTGGGCGCCCAGGTGTGGAACGGGAAAAGACCGGCGAGCACCGCAAAACCAAAGAAGACCAAGGCGAACATGCCGATCTGCTGGCCGTGCGAGAAACCGGCGACGGCGAGATCGGAAAGCGCGAAGCTGTTGGCGCCCGCCGCCGCGTAGGCCCAGATGATGCCGACGAGAACCAGCGCGCTGCCCGCGAACGAATAGAGCGCGAGCTTCATGGCGCCGTACTCCTTCCGGGTGGAGCCCCAGTTGGCGATCAGGAAGTATTTCGGGACGATCGCGATCTCGTAGAAGACGAAGAAAAGAAACACATCGGCGCTCAGGAAGACGCCGTACACGCCGCCGATGAGGGCAAGATAGTAGGCGAAGAACTCACCCACCCGCTCCTCGATGTTCCAGGAGAAAAGAATGCCGCCGATGGCCGCGAGACCGGTGAGCACGACGAGCGTCATGCTGATGCCGTCGGCCGCGAGATGGTAGCGGATGCCGAGCTCCTTGATCCACTCGACATTGACGATCGTCTGAAGATCAGCCGTCGGCACGAAAACGCTGGCGGCCTTGAGCGCGAGGCCCCAGCCGGCGACGGCGGTGAGCAAGGCGATCCAGCGGGCGGCGGAGGCGGAGCGCGCGCCGGCGATCAACGCGAGAACCGCGCCGGCGAAGGTCAGATAGATGATCCAGGGCAGCAGGCTCATGGAAGAACAAGGGTTTGGACCCACGACGTGACGAGCGGGTTGAAGAGACCGATGAGGGCCTGCGGCATGATGCCGAAGAGGAACATCAGCGCGACCAGCGGAGCCAGCGTGATGATTTCAATGCGGTTGAGATCGGCGAAGGAAGCGACACCCGCGCCCTGCGGCCCGTGGAAGACCTTCTGGTAGAACGTGAGCAGGAAAATCGCGGTGGCCAAAAGGGCCAGCGTGGCGATGGCGGCGATCCAGGGAGTGAGACCGAAGACACCGCGGAAGATCAGGAATTCGCCGACGAAACCGTTGAGACCCGGCAGACCGAGCGAGGAGAACATCGCGATACCGCAGAGTCCGGCGAAGACCGGGGCGGCGGTGCGCACGCCACCGAAGTCGGAAATGCCGCGACGACCGCCGGAGCGGGACTCGAGGATGCCGACACAGAAGAAGAGCGCGGCGGCGGAAAGACCGTGGTTAAAAATCTGAAGCAGCGCGCCGTTCATGGCCGAATAACGGGCGTCGCCAATTTTAATACCTGAAGACAGGACCACGGCGAAGAGCGCGAGAAGACAGTAGCTGACGTGGTTGATCGACGAGTAGGCGACCATGCGCTTGAGATCTTTTTGCACCATCGCGGCGAAGGCGCCGAAGACGACACCGGCGAGAGCGAGCCAGATAAGGACGCCGGCGGCTGAGTGGAGTTGCGCGGGAAAGATCGGCCAGAGGATGCGAAGGAAACCGTAGACACCCATCTTCGACATGACGCCGGTGAGGAACATCGAAGCGCTCGTGGGAGCCTCCGAGTACGCAAGAGGCAGCCATGTGTGGAACGGGAAAAGCGGCACCTTCACCGCGAGCCCGAGGAACACGCCGACGAAGACGAGCGTTGTGAGATTCGCGCCGAGCTTGGCGGCGATGGAACCCTGGGCGGCCAGTTTGGCCAGCTCAACGAAGTCCAGCGTGCCGGTTGTCGCGAAGATCGCGGCGAACCCGGCGAGCATGAACGCGCTGCCGGCGATGGTGTAGATGACGAATTGATACGCCGCGCGGGTGGCGTCTTTGCCGCCCCACATCTTGATGAGGAAGAAGGCGGGGACGAGGCTCAGCTCCCAGAAGATGAACCAGTGGAAGAAATCGAGGGCGAGGAACACGCCGAGGGCGCTGCCCTGGAGTATCAGGAAAAGAATGCTGAAAAGACGCACATCGCGGTCGATGCGCCAGCCCGCGAGAAGCGCGACGGGGGCGATCACGGCGGTGAGCAGCACAAGCAGGAGACTCAGGCCGTCGAGCCCGAGATGATAGGTTACATTGAGGCTCGCGATCCAAGTGTGCTGTTCGACGAGTTGGTAACCGGCCTCGGGATCGAAACCGCTCATCGCCTGCGAACCGAAGAAAAGAGTCGAAACGCTGAAGAGCAGCGCCAGCGCGCGGGTCGTCATAGCGTCGATGCGCGGCAGAAGCGCGAGCAACAGGGCGCCGATAAACGGGACAAAAACGATAAGACTGAGTA
>JBFZEY010000497.1:0-3249 GCA_041306625.1 Spirochaetota bacterium
TGCGCGTACCGGGCATGTCGGCCCGAGTTACATACTCATCGACGGTCTCGTAAATGTCCGCGGGCGGAACTATGACGCACTCCTCGCAGTTATAGTCGTCCTTCCTCATCTTCTTCACGTCGTTTGCCATGATGATACCTCCTTTACCGTATCTCGATTTTCTTCGGCCTGGCTTCTTCGGCCTTCGCGAGCTTAATGGTCAGTATCCCGTCCTTCAGTCCCGCTTCGATTTTTTCCCCGTCCACCCGGTAGGGCAGGCGAACCGCCTTCTGGAACCTGCCGAACACCCGCTCCTTGCGTATGTAGGGCTTGTCCTGCACGTCGCTCTTCTTTTCGCCTTCGAGCACGAGGCTGTTGTCGACAAGCTGAATATTGAGCGTGTCAGCCTTAGCGCCCGGCAGAAGCGCGGTGATCATCACCTCGTCGTTGTTCTCCCTCAGGTTAACGTACGGATACTCCACGTTTCGCCGCACGGCCGGGGCCTCGGTGAAAAATCTTCCCACCAGGTCCCTCAGTTGAACCACATCGTCGAATACATCATAGGTCGTATACATGATATTCCTCCTTCTCGTAATTCCTTACTTGAGCGCGATTTTAACGCGCTTCGCCTCGGGCGTCTCTTTACGCGGGATGGCGATCTTCAAGACCCCGTTTTTAAAGCTGGCATCGATTTTCTCCCTGTCGATGCTTTCGGGGAGCCGGATGGTCCGGTGGAACGAGCCGAAACGGCGTTCCGAAATCACGTATCTCCGGTTTTCCTCCTTCTTCTCGTCCTTCTTTTCTTCCTTCTTCTCGCCCGCTATTGTCAGCATGTCATTTTCAAGTGTTACGCTCAGGTCCTTTTCCTCGATTCCGGGAATTTCCGCCCTGATTCGCACTTCCTTGTCGTCCTCTTCCACGTCCACGGTGGGCATCCACCCGCTTTCGGACAAAGAGGAAGGGCCGATGGCGAAGAAGTCATTAAAAAGCTGATTGATCTCCTTCTTGAATGAGTCTGCACCCCAATCGGGTTGTTCGTTACGCCTGGTTATACCCCATTTCATAGCTAACCTCCTCTTACTAAGGCTTTTTGTTAGCACTCTATGTCGATGAGTGCTAACACCATAAATATACAAATAACAGTGAGAAACGTCAAGAGGGGAAATGAATTTTTTATGGGTATTTTAGATATTTTTAAAATAGTCGTCGGCCAGCACCGGCTATATCTCGTTATCGTTGTCGATGGATATGCCCGACATGGCATTTACGGGGCAGGCGAGGATGCAAAGCCCGCAGGCGACACAACGCTCCGGGTAAAAGACTATCTTCATCGAGGGGCGGTCGATGGAAAGGGCATCGGTGCGGCACACGGCGGTACAGGCGCCGCAGTCGACACAGCGCTGTTCGTCGCGGTGCATCTTGTCTACAAGAAGATCCACCTGCACACGTTCGGCCTCCAGGTAGGCGATTCCGTTCGCTATCTCCTCTTCAGAGCCTGAAAGCTCGAGGATCAGCCGTCCCTCCTGTTTGGGGAGGATTTTGGCCTCGAGCACGTTGAAGATGATGCCGTACTCGGTTGCAAGACGGTAAATTATCGGCCGGTACATGATGTTCTGCTTGAATATTAAAAGCACGTTTTTCGATGCCATAATTGACTCCTGTTTATTCGAGTTCTTGCATGACCGGCGAAGCGCCCGACAGTGTCATGACTTGCGACAGGTCTGCCCTGTGCATGCCGCTCTATGACCGGCGCCGGTGCGCCGTCCCGTTACGGCCTCACCAGTTCGATTTCACCCTGCGCCAACATGCGGTCTCCCCTGATGATGAGCGCGCCGCGCACGCCCGTTACGGACATCGCATAGGCCGCCGCCGCCTCGAGGTCGTCCTCGTCGCGCACAAGGTTGGCGGCGCCGGTCGCCACGGCGTCCGCCAGCGCCGCGTCCGTCGCGACTATGGTCGCGGCATCGGCCCTCCCGAATGAGAATGAGTGGCCGACCCGCCCCGACGAGGTGCATACGCCGGCGGGAGTACGCTCCGGTGCGATCCGTATTCCGAGCGCGCCGCTGAAAGGCGAGCTGCCGGCATAGATGGCGAGCGTAACGACATCGCGCACGGCAAGCCAGATATCGCCTCCGTTCTCGACCATAACCTCGCCCGATCGGTCAAGAATGGCCCTTCCGGCGTGCTCGGCGATGGCGCCGGCAACCGCGGCCATCGGTCCCACGCCCGCGGCCTCTGAGGCGACGTACATGGCCTCAATGACCGGATGCGCGGCCTCCAGGCGCGGCACAGGCCCGAGGGAGCTAATAAAGCAATCCTGCCCGGCGATGTGCGTGCGCAAAGCGTCGCGCGCGCCGGCGACCGCGCGTTCGATCTCCCCGGAATAATCCCCGTGTGCGCGGACGTACAGGTCGCTCGTCTCGATCTTTACCCGGAAGCTCGTCCAGCGCTGAGTATCGGCGAATTCCCGGTAGAAGCGCTCGGCGAACCGCATCAGGGCGCCGTAAAGGGAACGGTGGGCAAGAGTACCTGCGGCACGCCCAGGACGAATCCCTTTTCGCGTATCCAGGTTTTCAGGTTTTCGGCCACCTTCACCGCCATGGGATAGCTCGAGAGCGGTGCCGCCGGGATGTTCTTACCCTGCACGTCGATCCTTCCTGTTTTAAGTTCGGCGTAGCTTACCTCGCCAAGCGCGCGGTTGATTGCGTTCGGGTAGTCGATGCCGTAATCCACCACCTGACAGACGATGTCGCGATCGGAAACGCCGGTGAATCTGGCAAGGTCCTCGTTCAGTATCGGGATCGGGATACCCAGGCCCACCATGAGCGAACAGCCGTAGCCCACGAGCGACGCTCCGCGGATGAACTCGACCGTCATCTCCTTCATGTCGCCGGTAACGGCGATCGTACCCGCACCCTCGCGGACCACGCCGTTCTCGCCCCTCCGGGCGTTCGGGTCGTGCTGGGTACCGCGCCAGCTTACCACGCCGGGCGCGCCGCCGAGGAAAATCCGCGTGCCCACGCCGATGGTCCAGTAATACGGATCGTTCAGAAGCGGCGAGAGCTGCCCGGCGCTGGAATAGGTGGCGTTGCCCATGTTCGGCCTGAGTATGCCCATATACGTATAGATTGTGCGTTTTGAGAGATTCACCGCGCAGTTATAGTTCTGATACGCGTTTCTTGGATTGTAGAGAAACGCGTCGCGAAGGTCGCCGATGGTGACGGTGGTTTCGTATTCGCGAAGCGGGTAGCAGTCCGTGCCGTACGATTT
>JBFZEY010000498.1:0-5341 GCA_041306625.1 Spirochaetota bacterium
AAGGAAACGCCAATGAAGGTCTTGCTCATAAATCCGCCCTATCCTTTCGAGGAATCGCCCACGCCGCCGTTCGGGATCATATCACTCGCCGCGTACCTCGAGCGCGAGGGAATCGAGGTGCTGGTAGAGGACTATATCGTCCAGCCATACTCGCGCGAGCGCGTCCGCGAGGTACTTTCCGCCTTTCGGCCGAACGTGGTCGGCTCCACGGCGGTCACCATGAACGTAAAGCGCGCGCTCTCAATACTGCGCGATTACAAGGAAGAAAATCCAGAAGTAATTACCGTGATGGGAGGGCCGCACGTGAGCTTCGACGCCGACGCCATACTCGGCGGCCACCCCTTCCTCGATTGCATAGTGCGCGGCGAGGGCGAAATCACCTTCACCGAGATGCTTCGCGCGCTCGGGGCCGGTACGCCCCTCGATGACGTGGAAGGCATGTCCCTGCGCTCGAACGGGACGGTGCGGCACAATCCCGCACGGCCCCTCATTCCCGACCTCAACGTGCTTCCGTACCCGGCTCGCCACCTCATCTCGCTCTCGCGGTACCGCGCGCTCGGCTTTCCGATCAACATGGTCACCTCGCGGGGCTGTCCCAATAAGTGCATTTTCTGCGTCGGAAGCCGAATGGTGGGTCGAAAGGTGCGCTACCTCGACGTACAGCGCGTCGTCGACGAGTTCGAGCTGTTGTCGACCATGCGTTTCCGCCAGATCAACATCGTCGACGACCTCTTCACCGCCAACAAGAACCGATGCATCTCGATATGCGAGGAGATCGTTCGCAGGGGAATCAAGCACCGCTGGACCGCGTTCGCGCGGGTCGACACGGTATCGAAGGAGCTCCTCGAGGCCATGAAGGCCTCCGGCTGTACCACGCTGTGCTTCGGTATTGAGAGCGGAAACCAGGAGATACTGAACCTTGTGAAAAAGAACATCACCCTGGAGAAGGCGAAGGCCGCCGTGGACCTCTGTAACGCCGCGGGAATAGAGCCCATGACCTCGTACATCCTGGGCCTGCCGGGCGAGACGCCGGAGACCGTGCGCAAGACCATGGAGTTCGCCCGGAATTTAAGCCCCATGTACGGCTACCATATCCTCGCGCCCTTTCCCGGCACCGAGGTGCGCGAGAAGGCCGCCGAGTACGGCATGCGCATACTGACCGACGACTGGGATCTCTACGACGCCAACCGATCGGTCGCCGAGTCCATCCACATGTCGCACGAGGAGATTGACCGTATCGTCAACGAGTTCAACGGTGGCATCCGGCGCTATGTCGAGTCCCTCGGCGAGCAGAAGAAGCGGGGGGAGGTCATATCGAACGAGGATTTGGACATGCTGGGGGGCATTTTGTCGTTCGATTTCAGCGAGAAGCTCATATCGAAACAGGTCCTCGAGCGGTACCCGGGACTTCCGAACGGGGCTACGGATACAACCGTGATGACGGATTTCGCCGCGTTCGTCGAAAAGGAGATCGGCTACGGCATCGCCGACGTCGAGCGTGAGCTCGCGCGCCTGTCGGCGCTCGCGTGCATCGGAATCGACCGCGCCGGTCCCGCCTCCAGGGTCGCCTGGATCTAGGTCGTGGGCCGGGCGGCAATCACGCAGTTTTTGGTCGCCCGCTTGCCTTCATACATGGCCCCGTCGGCCCTGCTTATGTTGGCGTCTAGATCCAGCGAAATGTCGTATTCAGCGACGCCGATGGTAACGGTTACCTTCAGTTTTTTCCTCTTGAACTCGGGCCTTCCCGCCTCGACTGCCGCGCGCAGCTTTTCGGCCACCGCCATGGTTCCGTCCATCGTCAGCCGCGGAAAAATCAGGAGAAACTCTTCGCCTCCCCAGCGCGCGGCCATGTCCTCTTTCCGAACCGAGGCGACAAGGATATCGGCCACGCTTTTAAGCACCGTGTCGCCGCCTTCGTGCCCGTGGGTGTCGTTGAACTGTTTGAAGTTGTCAATATCGGCCATCGCCAGGGAAAAGGGATCGCCGTGGCGGGTGGAGCGCGACAGCTCGGACGAGAGCCGCTCGAGGGCGTAACGGCGGTTCGCCAGGCCAGTCAGCGGGTCGATCCGCGCCATCACCTCGAGTCGCTCGCGCACCCGGTTAAGCTCCTCGTTGCGGCGCTCGAGTTCCTCGGCGTAGGAACGCAGGTCCTGGCGCGAGTGCCGCAGATCGAGGTGGGTCCGGATCCTCGCGAACAGCTCGCGGGGATTGAATGGCTTGGTTATGTAATCGTGCCCGCCGGCCTCAAACCCCCGCACAATGTCGTTCGGTTCGCTTTTTGCGGTTATGAAGAGCACGGGAATATCGGCCGTCGCCGGATCGTTCTTTAAAATGCCGCAGATTGCGTATCCATCCATGCCCGGCATCATGACGTCGAGCAAAACGAGGTCGGGAAGTATTTCCCCGGCGCGCTTGATGGCCTGCTGTCCGTCGGTCGCGGTGTAGAGGTCATATTCGTCTTTTAAGAGATCGCCAAGCGCCCGAAGCGGGGTGGGGGCGTCATCGACAATCAGTATCTTTTCCCTGCCCATTCAGGAGCCTCCTCCTTCCAGTTTTTTCCTCAGCTTCGCGATAAGCGATATCGCCGACTCGCTGTCAAAGCGCGTGAGCGCCTTTTCCAGTTCGGCGAGGACTCTGGGCGCGCGGTGCGGCCACGAGCCCTTCAGCGCAACGAAGGTGTCCAGCGCGCCGTAGCTCCCGGAGGACGTTTCGCCTTCGAGCCGCGCAAGCAGCTCCAGCGCGCCGGCCGCGCCCTGGGCCCGAGCGGGGTGCTTCGCCCGCCCGCTCTTCGGCGGGGAGGTTCGGTTGGTGAGCACTACGTCTAAATCGCGGCCGAAATCCGAAAGCCGGGCGGCGATGGCACCACCGCCGTCGGCGATTTCATTCTCAAGCGCCGCGGCGGCCTGTTGCAGCGAGAGCGCGCCGAGCGTACCGGCCGCGCCTTTTATGGAATGGGCGAGCCGGCGCGCATCGTTCGTCTTGCCGGCTTCCAGGTGTTTGCCGATTTCGGACGGCGCGTTCGCGTAGAGCTCGCAGAATTGCGCGACGAGCTGGCGCAGGAACCCCTCGTCACCCCTCATGCGGTTGAGCGCGAACTTCATGTCAATTCCGCTTAAAGCGGCAGTATCGTCCGACGGGGAAGTCTCTTTCCCTCCGGCCGCGTCAGTGGCGGAGGTTCCGGGGCCGATCCAGCGCGAAAGAGCGGCGAAGAGCGCGTCCGGGTCCACCGGCTTGGGCAGGTGATCGTTCATTCCGGCCTCCAGACAGCGGTCGCGGTCGCCGCTCATCGCGTAGGCGGTCATCGCCACGATCGGGAGGTCCCCGTAAAGGGCGTTGGCGCGGATTCGCGTCGTCGCCTCAAGGCCGTCCATGACCGGCATCTGCACGTCCATGAGCACCAGGTCGAAGCGGTCCCTGTCGAGCAACTCGACGGCACGGGCCCCGTCCTCCGCCTCTGCCACCTCAATGCCTTCGGACTCAAGCAGTTCGCGCATCACCTGGCGGCTGATCGGATTGTCCTCCACCAGAAGGACGGTCTTTCCCGCGTAACGGGCCTTCGCCGCAACGGCGGGTTCGCCGCCACGGGCGCTCCCGGGGCTGCGCCCGCTGATCCCCAGCGCCTCCATCACGTTCTCAAGGAGTACGGAAGGCGTAACCGGCTTGGCCAGCACGCGACGTACGCCGACCTTCCTCGAGCGTTCCCTGATGACGTCGGGATCGTACGCCGAAACGATGATGATCTCGGGGACGGGCATTTTTTTTGACAGGGTGCGGATGCGTCCGGCGGTTTCAATACCGTCAAGCCCCGGCATCTTCCAGTCGATGAGAGCAAGATTGAAGCCGGCCCCGGAGCTGTCTTCAATGAGTGAGAGCGCCTCCGCACCCGAGCGCGCCGTGGACACGTCGAATCCGAAACTTGCGAGGCTTTCGCCGAGTATTTCTCGCGCGGTCTCGTTGTCATCGACCACCAGAAGGCGAAGCTTTCCGAATTCCGCCGTGCGCCGGAGCGCCGACTCGCCGGACTTCCGGACCTTGAGCGGCACGGTAAAATAAAAGCTCGAGCCGCTCCCGGGAGTGCTGGTAAATCCGATCTCGCCGCCCATCAGCTCAACGAGCCTTTTGGAGATGGAGAGCCCCAGGCCCGTGCCTCCGTAGCGGCGGGTGATGGAGCTGTCCGCCTGGGTGAATGACTGGAAGATATCAGGCTGCTCCTCCTGCGGGATGCCGATTCCAGTATCGCGAAGAGTGAACATGGCGACGACATTCCGGTATGCCGCACCCTCGTCCGTGCGTTGCTGTGCTTCGACGCGCAGCACAATCTCACCGCGGTGCGTGAACTTGACGGCGTTGCTCAGCAGGTTAAAGAGCACCTGCTGCAGGCGCAGCGGGTCGCCGCGGAGATCGAGCGGCATACCCGCGCTTATATGCAGAAATAGCTCGAGGCCCTTTTCCTCGGCGGTGCGGCCGAGCGCACCGATGAGGTTTTTCAAAATATCGTCGAGCGAGAAGTCGACCTCCTCCAGTTCGATTCGTCCGGCCTCGATCTTCGAGAAATCCAGCACGTCGTTGATGATGCCCGCAAGCATCTTCGCCGAAGCGCCTATCTTGTCCAGGTAATCGTGCTGTTTTTCGGTCAGACCGGTCTTCAGGGCCAGGTGGGCCAGGCCGATGATGCCGTTAAGCGGGGTGCGGATCTCGTGACTCATGTTGGCGAGGAACTCGCTCTTTACGCGGTTCGCATTCTCAGCGGCCTCCTTCGCGGCGCGCAGGGTGTCCTCCACGGCGATGCGGTCGGTGATGTCGCGCGCCACCGCGTATATCATTTTCCCCGCCGGATACGAACGCCACTCTATCCAGCGGTACCGGCCGTCTTTGCGCCGGTAACGGTTGGTGAAGCTTGTTACCACGTTCTGGGTATCCAGTTTCCGCATGGTGTTCAGCGTCGCCTCCAGGTCGTCCGGGTGCACCAGGTCAAGGAAACGCGTTCCGATCAGTTCCTCCCGGGCATAGCCGAGCGTTTTCTCCCATTCGGCGTTGAGGCGGCGGAAATAGCCGGCGGTATCCGCCACGCACAGAAGGTCGAGCGCGCCTGAAAAAAACTTCTCCAGTTCATCGGTCTTCTCGCGCAGGCTCTCCTCGGCAATGCGACGCTCGGTGATGTCGGTGGTTACCAGGAGCACCCGGCGCGAGGTTCCGTCGTTTTCAAACAGTGGCACCTTGACGGTTGAGAGCCAGTGTTCCTCTCCGTTCGCGAACGTCACTTTCTCCTCGGGGATGAGCTTGGGTCGAAGCGTGTCCATCACCTCCCGGTCGTCCGAAAGGAAGTGCTCCACTTCGTCGC
>JBFZEY010000499.1:0-3827 GCA_041306625.1 Spirochaetota bacterium
TTCTTGGTGAGTATCTCCATTTGCCTGCCGGTGAGCTTTTCCTTGAGGTCTACCGCCGCCTCCTCCTTCGCCTGCGTCATGAGCCGCTCGTAGAGCGCGCGGTCCATGCCGTAATACGAGAGGGCGAAGTCGTGGATGAGCCTGCGGTAGCAATCGTAGGCGAACCAGGGGTCCTGCCGCGCGTAATAATCGATGACGTCCTGGGTGATCCCGACGTTCGTTATGGTGTCCATCACGCCGGGCATCGAGAACACGCCGCCGCTGCGCACCGACAAAAGCACCGGGTTGGCGGGATTGCCGAAGCGCCCGTCGGTGAGCCGGTCGACGTACTGCCTGAGCGAGAAGATGATCTTCCGCTGGAAGCGCGGGTTGCGCACGTCACCCTCGCGCAGGCGCTTGTAGAGCTCGGCCGAGATCACTATGCCCTCGGGCACGCTTATGCCGTCCATGTTCGCGGCGATCACCAGACCCTGCGCCTTGCCCCCCGCGAGCCACAGCGGCACGAAGAGCCCGGAATCGGAATGCCGTCCCGGATGCTTTCCGATCGCGAAGAAGATATCCCCCTTGGCGCGCCGTACGTCGCACGCGTTGAGGCACACCGAATCGTCCCCCCGCTCAAGGGCCAGGTCCATGCACTCCCGCAGGCGGATGAGCATGTTGTCGAAAAGCTGGAGCAGCGGCGAGAGCATGATCTGGCTGCGCAGAAAACGGTCGGCGATGACGTCGGCGCTGCCGCGGCTTTCGCTGGGGAGGTAGTCCTCCACGATGCGGCCGGCGCCGATATTGTTGATGATGGCGGTGCAGACATACTTGTACATCTCGTTGAAGTGGTCCGACACCTCGCCGTGGATGGTGAAGAGGCTCGTAACGACGTCCCTGAACTGGGACATTCTGAGGCCCGGCGTGTCCATCAGGCTCAGCACCGAGCGCATCTCGTGGTTGGAGAGGCCGTCTATCTCGAAGGTCCTGCCGAAAAGGCGCATAACGCGGCGGGTCTCCTCGAAGTCGAGCGCGCGGCCCGAGAAGGCGCTGCACCCCTCGACCAGCGCCTCGAAGAACCGCTCCCGGATCAGATTGCAGTGGAAGAATACCTTGAGCGTATCGAACTTCTTCTCCTTGTACGAGCCGTACATGGAAGGGATGCCGAAGGCGATATGCCGCTTGAACTCGATGGTGTCCAGCGGCTCGAACACCTCGCCCGAGAGCAGAATGTCGCGCTTCAGCGAGTATTGCAGATCGAGGAGCGCCCCGAGCGCGGCGTACGCATCGTCCCCGCGCAGCATATCGAACAGGTCCCCGGGCGGGGCGAAGAGCCCCTCGCGCGCGTACGCCTCGAGCTTCTCGATGTCGCGCACTTCCGAGAAGTTGTACTTGTCGAAGATCATCCGGTAGACGTGCAGGAAGGTGATGAACTTCTCGATATTGACCCTTGAGATGTCGAGGAAACGCACGTTCTCGAACATCTTCCGAAACTCCTCGTCGGATATGTCGTAGAGGAACTTCCATATCTTCGTCTTCGAGGTGTCGATGTCGAACATGTTCTTGATGAAGTGCAGCATCTTGGTCATCTCGGCGGGAAAGCGCGTATCGAAATACTCCTCGAAACAGCCCAGGGCGTCCGCCCTCTGCGCGTCGGATACGTTCGGCAGCCCGGCGGACGCCGCGAAATCCAGGAAGGGCTTTTTCCCCACGGCGCCCAGGAAGTCCCAGAAGTGCCCGTCGGTGACGCCGCTGAAATGCCGCCGGGCGGCCTCGTAGAGCGCCTGCGCCGCCGGCTCGGCGTCGAGATTGATGAGGCGGAAAACGCGCGGAAGGTTGTCGTATACCTCGGCGGGGACCAGCCCCTCGAGCAGGCGCTGCTCGCCGGTCATCCAGAATTCCATAATTCGCTGGATGAGGAACACCGTGCGGCTCGACGACTCCACGTGCACCTGCTTTCGCAGGAAGTGCACCAGGTCGTTCATCCGGTGGTTGGTGTCGATCTTTTCGGTGAAGGCGCGTATGTCGCCGGTCGCCCCGATATCGTGGTAAAAAGCGGGAAAGACCGCGGCGAGCGAGGTGATGAGATGGAATACGTCCCTGTAATCGCTGTTTAATAGCTGCGAGATATCGCGCTGAAAGACGTCGGTGTCCTTGAGAAAGACGCCGCCGAGCTTCAGGTTTACGATGAGCCCGGCGGCGAGCTTCTTCATGACCGGCGGGTCGATCTCGATGAGCCGCATCCAGGTGCGGATGTTCTCGAGGTGGCTGGAGTTGACGATGACCGACCAGTCCGACGCGATGCCGGAGAACTCGGGGAAGCGGAAACGCGACTGGATGAGGATGTCCACGAAATGGTCAATCAGCGAGACCCTCCCGGACTCGATGACCGTCTTGCCGATGGTAAAGATGGTGGCGAAGGCCGAGTAATAGTTGCCGTCCGATTCGACCTCGCGCAGGAGGAGCGGCATCACCATGTCGACGACGTTTTTAAGGAGCGAGCCCCGGCCCGAGCCGTCCAGCGCTCCGCAGACGGAGGCGACGCTTCGCGAGATGAAAAGCTGGAGCTCACGGTCGTCGCCCTCCTGCGCTCTGCGGATCAGGAAGCCGAGGATCGCCAGAACCCCCTCCTCGCTCGAAATAGTCCCCCGTTCCACAAGGCTCCTGCCGACCGTGCAGATGCGCTCCCACGCGCGCGTGTTGCGGGAGAAATCGGCAACGTCGGCAATCCGCGCGAATCGTTCGGCCGCGCCGTCGGTACCGGAACGGGCAAGCAAAAGCACATCCTCCCGCTTCCTGCGCCGTGAAACCGAATCCAGAAGCTCGAAGAGCTCCGCGGTGCCGGCGTCGTGGCCCAGTGCCGCGCGCAGGCTTTCCACCTCGCCATCGCCCGCCGAGACCGATCGCTCCGCGTGAAGAGCGAGCTGCCCCAGGAGCAGGTCGCTTACCGAATCGAGAATGTCGGCCTCCGCGCCGGAGTTCGCCGCGAGGAAGCCCCCCACCCTGCGGACCCGTTCGTTGACCCCCTCGAAATAATAGCCGTCGGCACTCTCGCGCTTCATGAGGTCCAGGTAGTCGCGCGCGAACCCGTGGAAACGGAGCGCGACCGGCCCGAACTCCCCGCGCCCCTCCGCAACCGCCGTAAGAACGAACAGGTACCTGTCGAAAAAAGTCTCGCCGGCACGGAGGGTCGAGCCCTTTTTTCTCAGCGTCGCCTCGCGCAGGTAGTGGAAGAGGATCGGCAGCACGGTGTCCGCGTGGGACGAAATGTCGTGGATATGGTCGAACAGGTAGGAGCGGATGCCCGCCACCACGTGTTTCCAGTCGATATTGGGGTGCGACATCTCCGCGATGAGGCTTTCAACCCTCGCGCTGGCGCCGGCCCTTCCCTCGATCGGGACAAGCAGGTTTCGCAGATCATACGCGTCGAGTTCGACCATCATGCCGCCCTATCGGCGTTTCCGCCGATCATTCATTAGTCGGTAGAACTGAGGCAAAATGCCAAACAATCGGATCCGCCCCGGTGTACGGGACGTCGATTTTATACTATTATAATAAATATTTACGGCATGCCGCTATTGTGTCAACGACAAGTCGCTCCTGAAAAACAAAAAAGGAGGATGGGGATCCTCCTCTAATGGGAATGGGGTATAGACTGGCTGATTAAGGCCCTTTACATCAGGTAATTTTCCAGGTGCGCAAACTTCTTTCTTATCTTCTTCATGGCCCTGGACTCGATCTGCCGTACGGTCTCGGCGGAGATGCCGAACTCGGCCCCCACCTCCTTCAGCGTGACCGGCCGCTCGTCGTCGAAACCGAAGCGCATCCGCAGAATCTTCTTCTCGTTT
>JBFZEY010000500.1:0-7648 GCA_041306625.1 Spirochaetota bacterium
TGGAGAACACCATCAGCGCCCTTTCGCGGAATTACGAAAACATGCTCGCTGCCGATTCCCGGATACGGGACGTGGACATGGCCTCGGAAATGGTTGAGTTCACAAAGAACCAGATCCTCGTGAAGAGTGGTACTGCGATGCTGGCTCAGGCGAATCAAAAGCCTCAGCTTATACTGCAACTGCTCCAGTGAGGATCCTTATTAAAACTGAGACGGGCTACGCAGTGCAGTCTGTTTCATCCCGCTCCGGTTGGGAGGCCGGAGCAGGTTCCCTTTTTCGCCCTAACAGGGAGGTAGGACGGGGGAAAATGGCTGCAGCCCGCTTTTCAAGCGGCGAGCCATATCAAGGAGGAAACGATGGATATTAACAGAGTCATGCCGGTAAACACCGGGCAGACAAGGATAGCCGGACTGAAAGAACAGGCCGGCCAGGTGCACAATACGGTGCGGGAAGACGATGGGGGCAGCCCCCCTCTCAGCAGGGAAAACGCCGACAGTCTGGCTTCCATGCTCAATTCGGCAACCAGATCAATGGACAGGAAGATCGCCTTCGCGGTGGATAATGACACCCACCGGATCGTGATGAAGGTCCAGGACAGCCGGACCAACGAGACGGTGCGGGAGATCCCTGCCAGGGAGCTTATACAGCTTCTCAAGCACATGCACGATTTTATCGGCATGTTCGTGGACGAATCGCGGTAGCGGATTCCGTGACCGGCGGTAATGGTATAATGTTATGTCGCGTTTATGCCGATAATATATTGAATGCTTATACCATTTTCGGTACCTTTATGGAGTTGCTTATTTATGCGGGCGGACCGTGTTCCCTCGGGAAGACGATATGTCCGGACGAGGTAGCGTATGCCGGTCACTTTTGGAGGCATGGCCTCCGGTCTCAACACCGACGATATAATAAAAAAGCTTGTAGAGGTAGAAGCCCGTCCGATCCGTCAGTGGGAGGACGAAAAGGCCACCTTTAACAGGCGCAAAGAGGCCCTGGGGGAGCTCCGGACCAGGGTCAATGCAGTCAACGCGGCCGCAAGGGAACTTTACGGCCACAGGGCGGCCTATGCCGACAAGTCGGCGCTGTCATCCAATCCAGGCGTCATCGACGCCACGGCCAACAGGTATGCCGATAAGGGAGTGCGCAGGCTCGAGGTGCTCGAGCTGGCCTCGACACACCGGCTTTCCACCGATCCCATAGCGGACGACCAGCGGTTTTCCGAAGGGAAATTCAAGATAGAGATAAACGGCGTGTCCAAAATCGTGCGTTTCCGCGGCGGCACGCTCAAATCGCTGCAGGAGCAGATCGACGAGGCCGCATCCGACATCGTCTCCACCTCGTACGTCAATACCACGGAGAACAAGCATGTGCTCACGCTCGAATCCAAAACCTCGGGGAAAAAGGGCGAGATAAACCTGTCGGAGGGCAAGGACTTCCTCTATGCCATAGGACTGATAAAGGGTGAAAAAGGAGAGGAAAAGCAGAAAACCGCTCTGGTGTTCGACAACAAGTATTTCGTGCCCTACGCGGGCAAAGATCCCAGGGAAGACGACGGCAGCATCGAGGTCGACAAGGACGGTAAAAAAATCTCGATCAACGGCGCCCTGTGGCGCGAATATGTGCTGCCGGCAGGCGTGGGGGCGAAAAAGAACACGGTAATCGAGTTCAATGTAAACCATACGCCTCCCGAACAGGAGAAGGAAGACAATCTTCCCTACCGCCTCGAGATCGGCCCGGATGAGAAGACCGTCATAAAGGGGATCGAGCTTCACGGGTATAACGTGTCGCGCATTCGCCCGCTTAAAAAGAAGGAGCCGAAAAAGGAAATCTCCGACGTGCTGGGGATCGGCGTGGTATCCCAGGTCGGGGACAAGCGCGAGGAAAAGCTGTACCCCGTCGATAAAAAGTTCAGCGGGAAGATGGAAATCCCCGTTGGCGCGGACTTCGACGGCAAAACCATTTCAAAAGTGATATTTTACGGCAACGAGGGGGCTTCGGTTTTCTCCGACACGGCCATCTTCACCCCGCTCGACGGAAAGGGGCTCCTTGATCCCAAGCACGAAGTGGCGAAGGCCGCCGATGCGCGGGTGAAGGTCGACGGTATAGAGGTAACGCGCGATAAAAACGAGGGACTCACGGACGTTGTCAAGGGCCTTACGCTCGATCTGCGCGCCAAATCGGACGGTGTGGTGACCATCAAGGTCGAGCCGAACGTCCAGAAGGCCGTCGAGAAGGTAAAGGCCTTCGTCGAGGCGTACAACAATTACCTTGAATTAAACAGGCTGCTCATCAAGACCGAGAAGAGCGAGAAGCCCGGCGACTATAAATCGAACAAGCACAAGAACGGGCTTTTCGTGGGCGATATGACCATTCTTCGCCTGGAGAACACGCTCAAGGAAACGGTCAGCAACGCCTATCCCAGCCGCACCGAAAAGCCGATAAAGCTCATCACCCAGATGGGCGTCTCAACCGGCGCCATCAACGCCTCGTGGGAGAACATCCGCGAGGGCAAGCTCGTTGTCGACGAGGAACGGCTTCTGTCTACATTGAAGGATAACCCGGAAGGTGTTGAGGAGTTTTTCGGTTCGGATAACGACGGCGATAACCGCATCGACAGCGGCATGGCCTTCCGGGTTGAAACGGTCCTCCGCCCGTATGTTTCCTCGGGGAAGAACATCATCGCCAATAAAATGGACCTCGAGGACACCAATATCCAGACGACCAACAGCCGGATAGAGCGCCATCAGGATCACCTGAAAAAGTATGAGGACAAGCTCCGCAAGAAGTTCTCGACCATGGAACAGTCCATATCGGGGGCCAAGTCGCAGGGTGACTGGATGAAGAACCAGATGAAGGGCATGCAGGGCGGAAGCGAAGAAAAATAAGGTACGATTACCCGTGCGAGGTGGAGCAGTGGACATCCGGATCAACGGCCTTCCGATAAATTTCAGCCTGGAGAACGAGAAAAGCGTGGCCGATGTAATCGCCTCCGTTTCCGGCTGGGCGCGGGAGCGGGAACTCGTCTTTACCGAGGCGCGAATAAACGATGAATCCTACATGATTGAAAGCCTGCCTGACATGCCGCTGGAGTCGGTGCGCTCAATCGACTGTATCGTCCAGTCGCGTGCCGATGTCGTGATCGCTTCCCTCGAGGAGGGTGACGCCTATTGCGACAGGGCCGATGCATTTGTGCGCCGTTCGCTCGAGGAACGCGCCGTGGAGCGGGGCGCCGCGGAATCGCTCGCGGGAGGCGCCGAGTGGCTCGGCGAGGTCGTCGTTTCCACGCTCTCGCTCCTTGGGGTCGCGCCCAAAGAGGTGAGTTGCCGCGATGCAACGGTGAAGGACTATCTGGAGCAACTGGCCGGTTTTTCGGAATCGGTGCGCGCCGCGGGGGAGGGCGAAGGCCTGCTCGCGGTTTTCGGACAGAAGGGCGATATTTTTCAAGCGATCAAGGAGATTTTACGGATGATGCTGATGAGCGAGAACCTGCGCCGCCTCGTGGTGCTGAGCCTGGAGTCGCCGGACGTGCTAGTGGAATCGCTGCGCCGCGTAAAGGACGAGATCGGCTCCCAGGCGGATTCGCTTGCGGAAACGGTCCGGCTCTACCAGGAGGGCAGGGACTCCGACGCATCGGGGCATTTCCGTTCGTTCGTAGAATTCATCTACGCGTATACCCGCGCCTGTTACCAGTGCGCCCCCGTGTTCCGGGTCGATCCCTCGCTCATCGTGGTCGACGGCGTTTCGCTCGAGGAACGAAACCGTACATTGAACGACCTGCTTTCGCAGATACTCACCTCGCTCGAGAACAATGACATCATAAGCCTGTCCGACATCCTCGAGTACGAGATGCGCCCGCATATAGAGACGATCGGCGCGTACGTCGACGCATTGCTCGAAGAGATTCAGGAAGGGTAACTCACCCCCTGTCCCCCTCTCTTTGAACGAAAGAGAGGGGGGATCCCGCCGGCGAGCCCGATGTCGGAGCTGGGCCGGGGGGATGAGTTGATACAGTTTCGAATGTAATCCAGCCGTCATTTTAAATTTATTAAGTTTACAAATGAAGCCGTGGACGTGCATACTGAATTGTTGCTGAATGAATCAGGAACGTGCGAACTCACCCCCTGTCCCCCTCTCTTTGAACGAAAGAGAGGGGGGATTCCGCCAGCGAGCCCGATGGGTCGGGGGGAACGAGTTTAATGGAAACAATCGATGAAAAAGAAAACGGACGCCAGGAACAAAAAACTCTGGGGAGGGCGCTTCTCCGGGGCCTCCTCCGACATCACCGAGCGCATGTCCGCGTCGATCCAGTACGATGCGCGGCTCTACCGCCAGGACATACGCGGGTCGATCGCGCACGCGCGCATGCTGAAGAAAGCCGGGGTCCTCTCGGCGGCGGAGCTCGGGGCGATCGAGAAGGGGCTGCGTGAAATCGAAATCGAGATCGAAGAGGGCCGCTTTGAATTCTCGGCCTCGCTCGAGGACATTCACATGAACATCGAGGCGGCCCTGACCGACCGGATCGGCGATGCGGGGCGCAAGCTCCACACGGCGCGCTCGCGGAACGACCAGATCGCGCTCGACCTCAGGCTGTCCCTGCGCGACGAGGCCATGGATATCGACCGGCAGATCCTGGAGCTCGTATCGGTACTTTCGTCGCTCGCCGAAACGCATATCGACGCCGTCATGCCCGGCTACACCCACCTGCAGGTGGCCCAGCCGGTGCGCTTCGCCCAGCACATGCTCGCCCACGCCTGGGCCCTGCTTCGCGACCGCGAGCGGCTCTCCGGCGCGGTACGGGCCTGTTCGGTCTCGCCGCTCGGCGCCGGCGCCATGGCCGGGGTGAACTACCCGACCGACCGCGCCTTTACGGCACGCGAGCTCGGCCTCGACGGCGTTACCCCCAACTCCATGGATTCCGTAAGCGACCGCGACTTCGCGCTCGACTTCGCCTACTTCGCCGCCGTGCTGGGACTGCACCTCTCGCGCTTCTGCGAGGAGCTGGTGCTCTGGTCCTCGGCCGAGTTCGGCTTCATCCGCCTCTCGGACGAGGTTACCACCGGCTCGTCGATAATGCCGCAGAAGCGCAACCCGGACCTGGCCGAACTCGTACGCGGCAAGACCGGGAGGCTCTACGGAAATCTCGTCTCGCTTCTTACCATGCTCAAGGGCCTCCCGCTCACCTACAACCGGGACCTCCAGGAGGACAAGGAGCGCGTCTTCGACTCGGTCGACACCGTGAAGCTCTCGCTGGAGGGCATGGTAGCCATGCTCTCGGGATTGCGGCTTAACACGGAGGCCATGAGGGCCGCGCTGTACCGTAATTATTCAACGGCCACGGACCTCGCCGATTACCTCGCCCGCAGGGGCGTCCCCTTCCGTCAGGCGCACGAGATCGTCGGCGGCCTGGTGCGCCACTGCGAGGAAAACGGAGCGGACTTTTTCAATCTTCCGCTCGAGACGCTGCGCGGCTTTTCGGAGCACTTCGGCGAGGACATCGGAGAAATCCTGAACCCCGAGAGCTCGCCCGAGCGCAAGCTCTCGGCCGGAAGCACCGCGCGCGGCGAGATCGAAAAGCAGCTCGCCGCCATTAAGAAAATCCTGGAAGGAAACGCCGATGATTGACGCCATCACCGGCCTCGATTTCGCGCATCCCGCGAGCGTCCTCGTGCGCCTCTTCATCGCGATGTTCGCCGGGTTCGTGGTCGGCTTCGAGCGCGAACAGCATTACCAGCCGGCGGGGCTTCGGACGCACATGGTGCTCTGCCTGGGCGCCTGCCTGGTCATGCTCATCTCCATATATATCCCGGCCGAGTTCATGAAGGAAAGCCGTAACGCCGACCCGGCCAGGCTCTCGGCGCAGGTAATCAGCGGCATCGGCTTTCTGGGGGCGGGCGCCATCTTCCGCTACGGCTTCAGCGTAAAAGGGCTCACCACCGCGGCGTCGATATGGACCGTCTCGGCCATCGGTCTGGCCATCGGCGCCGGATTCTATTTCCTTGGCCTCGCCTCAACGGCGCTTCTGGTGGTAATTCTGCAGTTCTTCGACCGCGTGGAGAACCGATTTTTCGATCGCAAGGACCTGCGCGTGCTCACCGTGGTCATCAACTCGGCGAAGCTCGGCCCCAAGCAGGTCATCGAAACCGTCAAGGGGTTCGACATCATCCTGAAACAGGTCTCCATCACCGAAAATGTCGATACCCAGAGCACCGAGGTCGTCATCAACTGCCGCGTCGACGAGGACGCGAGCATCCGCCAGCTCTTCGACGCCATCAAGAAGCTCGGGAATATCAAGACGCTCAGGATCGAGTGAGTCCAGGTCAGGCCGCAATTAAAAATCATCTTGACCGTGCCGCTGGTTTCGTATTATTTTAAACACAAGCGCAGGCGTTGACTGTTCGCCGGTACAAAAATCAGGTGTATCCGATGCACCTTATCTCGGAATTTTTCGGAATAAAGATCTACATGTACTGGAAGGAGCACATGCCGGCGCATTTCCACGCGGAATACGCCGGGAGCACGATCATCGTCGATATCGCCAACGGGGTGGTGCTCAAGGGGGCGTTTCCTTTCGGGCAACTCAAGCTCGTGCTCGCCTGGTGCGAACTGCATAACGACGAACTCATGGCGAACTGGAAATCCGCCATGGAGCACGGCGAAATCGCGCGGATCGAGCCGCTGCGTTGAACGGGAGAAACGAATGATCATACGGGTGTTTCAGGTTATTCCCCGGTCCGATTATACGGTGTACGTTTATTTTTCGGACGGCAGGGTGAAACGGTACGACGCGCGTCCGCTCGCCGGTAAAGGCGTTTTCGCGCGTCTCGAGGATGTCGGTTTCTTTATCGATCGCTGCACGGTCCTTAACGGCACCCTGGCCTGGGATATCTCCGGACATTACGACGCGGCCGCCTGTATCGATATCGATCCGGAAACACTGTATAACGAATCCGTCGAAGTCGATGATCCACAGGAGCACGTCGCATAACAATGCTAACGAGCGGGCGGATGGTGGATCATCCCCCTTGAATTTACCTCATGCCGTCTCGCTTCATCCCTTCGGCGAAAAACCGCGCCGTCTCCAGATCGAAGGCCGTGGTGATCTTCATGTTCCGCGCGTCCCCCATCACGACCCTGATGTCGTATCCGGCGTCCAGCGCCAGGCGCACATCGTCGGTGGCCGAATCGGTCCCTGCCGCGCGTGCCCGCTCATGGGCCCCTCGTATGATCCCGTAGCGGAAGCACTGCGGCGTCTGGGCGTAATAAAGGCTTTCACGTGATGGGATGGCCCGCACGAACCCGTCCGCTCCTTCGGCGACGGTGTCGGTCGCGCGGACATAGACCGCCGCCGCGCCGTGAGCCCGTGCCTCGCCGACGCATTCAAGAATCGTCGCGGGCTCGATGAACGGGCGCGCCGCGTCGTGAATGAGGACGATGTCGTCATCGTCGAACGGGAGCGCCGAAAGCCCGTTCCACGACGAGCCCTGCCGCGTCTCGCCGCCGGGAACGATGGCGCGCACCAGCCCGTGGCCGTAATCGGCGGCGACGGCATCCATGCGCGCGCGCTCGTCCTCCGGGCCGACCAGCACCATGCCGGCGATGCCGCTCACCGCGGCGAAGGTCTCGATGGACCAGGCGATAACGAGCC
>JBFZEY010000501.1:0-6118 GCA_041306625.1 Spirochaetota bacterium
GAAGACCTCATGCTGAACGCATCGATCATCCCGATGGTCAATCAGTTCGAGCTTCATCCCCGTCTGTATCAGGCAGGGCTGATCGAGTTTTGCCGATCCAGGAATATAAGGGTTGAGGGATGGGCGCCGCTCATGCGGGGCAGGCTTGAGCGCGATCCGCTGATACTCGGTCTCTGTAAAAAATACGGAAGGACGCCCTCGCAGATTTTAATTCGCTGGGCGCTTGACCATGGTTTCATCACCATTCCGAAGTCGGTGCGTCGAGAGAGAATCGAGGAAAACGCGCAGGTTTTCGATTTCACGCTCTCGGTCGACGACGTCAGGCTGGTCGATTCCCTCGATCGCGGCGAACGAACCGGTCCGGATCCGGACAACTTCAATTTCTGAAGGGCTTATCGCCTCCTCCAGAATTCGGGCGTGAGAATGATGAGTACCGTGTAGAGTTCGAGCCTGCCAACCAGCATCGCGAAACTGAGAAACCATTTAACATAATCAGGGAAAAAAGCGTAGTTGTTGGCTGGTCCGACTTCACCGAACCCGGGGCCGATGTTCCCGAGCGTGGCGAGCGCCGTGGTGAACGAGGTCGTCAGATCGTATCCCGATGAAGCGACCACAAGGGATGTACACAGAAGCATGAAAATATAGAGGAAAAAGAAACCGGCCACCGAGTACACCAGGTCCTTGCGCACGACACCGTTGTTGACCTTGAGCGTGAAGATGCCGCGGGGATGAATCAGAAAGAGCATCTCGATAAACGCCTGCTTGAGAAGAATTACGATCCGGAATACCTTTATCCCCCCGGCGGTGGATCCGGATGATCCGCCGATGAACATGAGGAGAAAGAGCACGCCCTGGGCGAAAAACGGCCATTGTTCAAAATCGGCAGTGGCGAATCCGGTTGTTGTCAGAATTGAGGCGGCCTGAAAGGCTGCATGCCGCAGGGATTCGCCGAATGACGGGTATGATTCACCGTAGACGCTCAACGCGATCGCCATTGTCGAGATGATAAAGATGAGCAGAAAAACCTTTGCCTCGGTTTCACCGGCCAGCGATCTCAGCCTGCCCGTCAGGACGCGATAATGGAGTGAGAAGTTGAGGCTGGCGAGAAGCATGAAAGCAGTGATGATAATATCAATAGCGGTTGAATCGTAATGGCCGACGCTTGCGTTTTTTGTTGAAAAGCCGCCGGTTGCTAGGGCTCCGAAAGTGTGCGTGAGTGCGTCGAAAAGATCCATGCCGGCAATCATGAGCAGGGCCGTCTGGGCGACGGTGAACCCGATATAGATGATCCAGAGGATTTTCGCCGTATCGGCGATCCGAGGAGTGATGCGATCGACGGTCGGTCCCGGCGATTCGGCGTTGATGAGCTGCAGTCCGCCGATGCCCAGGAGCGGCAGAACGGCCACCGCGAGGACGACGATTCCCATTCCGCCGAGCCAGTGGGTGAAAGAACGCCAGAAGAGCATAGAGCGGGGCAGGCATTCGACATCGGTCAGTATCGATGCGCCGGTTGTGCTGAAACCGGAAATAGTCTCGAAAAAAGCATCTGCGAAGGAAGGAATTGCGCCGGAAATGATAAACGGTAAAGAGCCGGCCACCGAGGCCGCCAGCCAGCTTGCCGTTACGAAGATAAAACCGTCGCGCGTGGAGAAAGCCTCCGTTTTACGTTTCCGGAAAGACAGCAAGAACCATCCGGAAAGCGCAGAGAGCGGCAGGATCACCACGATAAAAGAAATCAGCTCCCGTGCCTCTCCGCACGCCAGTGCGATGGCGGCGGGGATAAGCATGAAGCCCGAGATGATGAGCATAAGGAAGGAGAGGGTTTTGACAATCAGGACTGGATTCATATCGCCCTAATGGCCGGCCGTCATAAAGGCCTTCTCCAGGTCTGAAAGAGATTTTTTATCGACGATCGAGATTACGGTGTCACCCGGACTGAGGATAAAGTTGCCGTCGGGTATCGTATCCTGACTCTGGCCGCGTATCACGCTGAGAATAAGCGAATTCTGCGGCATTTTAATGTCCATTATCCTGCTTCCGCACACTGGAGAATCTCCGGATATCTTGAACTCGAGCACTTCGGCCATGCCATTGAAGATGCTGTGGACGCTGCGTATGTCGCCCCGGCGTAAAAACTTCAATATGGCGTCGACCGTGCTGATCTTGGGGCTTATGATGGAGTCGATCTTGAGCCTGGTCGCGATGGAAATGTAATTGGACTTGGTGACCAGGGCGACGGCTTTTTTTATGCCAAGGCTTTTGGCGTATACCGCGGTCAGTATGTTGAGCTCCTCGTTGTTGGTCGTGGTGATGACAAGGTCGTATCGGTCAAGCTGTTCCTCCTCGAAAATGTTTTCATCGGAGACATCGGCATGAAGAACCAGGGCGTCGGGAAAGCGTTCGGATAGTAATTTGCAGTTCTCATACAGACTGTCGATGATGGTGATTTTTCGCCCGGTGCGGATGAGGTACTGACAGGCCAGGGAGCCTATACGGCCGCCGCCGGCGATAATAATGCGGTCGAGCCGCTGCCTCTTTCTGCCGGTTTCCATGAATATCCTGGTGAGGTCATGGCGTGTGGCGAGCAGATAAATGGTGTCATTCTCCTGTATGATAAAATCTCCGGACGGAATGATGAACGAATCGTCCCGAATCACGCAGGGCACAAGGAATTTTTCTTTTATGCTTTTGCGGATCTGTTTGAGTGAGCGGTTCGCAAAGAAAGAGGAATGATCGATGACCAGGTTGCGCATCTGTATCTCGGTATTTTCGAAAAACATTACATCGCTGTCGGCGCCCAGCGCCACGGTGTTTGCGATATGGCGCGCCGTCTCACCCTCCGGGTTTACAACGTAATCGATGCCAAGAAAGCCTTTCTCGAAGATGCGCGCCCGGGAGTAATCGGCGTTCCGAACTCTGGCGATTTTTATCGGGGTGTTGAATTCGCTCGAGACGATACCGCAGGCGATCATGTTCACCTCGTCGATGTTCGCGACGCTGATGAACGAGTCCGCGTCTTCGGCGCCGGCCTTTTTAAACGTCGAGAGGTAGGTTCCGCTGTCGTTTATCACCAGGCAGTCGAGGTGAGAGGAAACATACTTCGCACGTTCGGGGTCCTTCTCGATAACGACGACGTTCTTTCCCTCGCTGACGAGTTGTTCGGCGAGCTGGAAGCCGACCACTCCGGCTCCGAGTATCATTACATTCATTTTTGCCGCCTGAATCGGGTGTGCGGTCGCGGATAATCCCGCTGCAGCGAACACAGAATAGCGTCCATGATAGATACTCGGCAAGTACATTTTATCGACTTGCATGCCGGGACAGCGTTTTCAAATGCTCCGAGAATGACCTGCCGTGGACTATGTACCGTATCCGTATATTGACGAACGCTTGACTTCATGTTGTATCCGGTATACTGGTTTAATCGGAGGTTTGGCATGACAGCATATTTTACTGAAAGCCCTGGAGGATTTTAATGGAGCCCCAGCGCGGGAAAGGAGGAGGAATATGTCAAAAATCGTGATTTACGGTAAGGCCGGTTGACCGTACACCAGTGAGGCCAGGTCGGCCTATGGAGACAGGGCGGATTATTACGATGTAAAAACCGATGCATCGCGGATGGCAGAAATGCTGAAATTTTCGGGCGGACGCCGACAGGTGCCGGTGATTATCGAAGGTGCCGAGGTCAAGGTCGGATACGGCGGCACGTGAGGGGTATGATTCCCGCCGTGAGCGGGAATCCACACGGGAAAAATATAAAGGTGGAGATATCGACATGGATGTTAATCGGGAATGGCTGGCCCCCTGCGGGCTGTATTGCGGCGTATGCTCGATACTGATCGCCGACAGAAACAACGACCTCAGATTAAAGGAGAAACTTTCTCCGGTGTACGGGGTGCCCGTGGAACAGCTCTCCTGCGGGGGATGCCTCTCCGGGAATCCATTCGTATACTGCCGTGTCTGTCCCGTCAAGACCTGTGCGATGGAGAAGGGTTACGATGGATGTCACCAGTGCGCGGATTTCCCCTGCGCACATGTCACTGCGTTTCCGGTCGAGGCGGGCAAAAAAGAGATAATGCGGGCCGTTCCATTATGGCGCGAACTCGGAACGGAGCAATGGGTGGAGGCCGAGGAGCGGCGCTATCAGTGCGTGTCGTGCGGAGAGAAACTCTTCCGCGGGGCGCGTCGTTGCGGAAGCTGCGGGAGTGGTTTTACTCCCGGTTGAAATGTTCCCGGAGTGGCGGCGAGAAAAGAATAACACGCTAACAGTAAAAGGAGGTGCATTTATGAAAAATTACAGGATCGCGGGTATGATGCTGGCCTGTACGGCCGCCGCAATGCTTATGGTACATAACGGGACCGTGAACGCGCAAACAATGATAATAGAGGGGGAATACCAGGCGACGGGAACGAATCCTGATGGATCCTCCTATGCCGGGGTCGTGACGATCAGCAGAGACGGCAATATGTACCGGTTTCACTGGAAAGTCGGGACGGAATACTACGGGCATGGAACGCTCAAAGGCGACGTGCTGACCGTATACTGGGGGGCGCCTGATCCGGTAATATATACGGTGAAGGAAGAAGGGAAAACCCTCGAGGGGCTGTGGGCCGGCGGTGCGGCAGCGGAGACGCTCCGGCGTTGAGTCGCCGCCAGGGCGGACCGGTATGGGTAAACCGAAACATCACGTACGCCGCTACTATCGCTGTGCTGATTCCGATTGCTCCACATCCCGAAACAATCAGCCCCGGCATTAAATCATAATCGCCCGCGGCCCGCCACGGGTATGACAGGACGATCAGCTTTTGCCTTACAATAAGGCAAATCAAGTATCATAATTATTATATAAATTATTATATTATTGTTGCACTCTTTTTGTGGGCTATATTTCCTTGCAGTGTTGTTGAGTGTGCATTCAATGGCACTGCCGCGATAACGGGGTTTGCTGTTTTGTCACAACGGCGGCTGGTTCGAATCCGTATACGCGCTGCGGGCGTATCAGGCCCGTGGATGAAAAGGATTCAACATAAAAAAGTGTAAAGAGGGAGCTATGAGCGTAATAGTCGATGCAAGGGACCAGGAATTCTGTTTGTATGAAATGCTTAATATCCAGGAGCTGTTTACCACCACGCGGTATGGTGACTATTCGAAGGACATGTTCGACATGGCGCTCGATCTGACCAGAAAGATCACCGAGGAGGAGATGCTGCCGTTCTATGCCGAGGGCGACAGGGTTGGCGCAAAGCTTGAAAACGGTGAGGTCAAGGTTCCGGAATGCTATAAGAATATCCATAAAATCATGAATGAGGCGGGAATTTTCACCATGGCGGTGTCCCCCGAGTCGGGAGGCCAGGGCTTTCCCTACGTCATCGATATCGCGGCCCGCGAGTATTATGTGTTTAACATGGGTTTCCTGCTCTATCCCGAGGCCTCCGTGGGGGCGGCACATCTTATAGAGGTGTTCGGCACCGAGGAGCAGAAGAAGAAATACATGTTGAAGATGTACGAGGGGAAATGGGGCGGTACGATGGTGCTCACCGAGGCCGATGCGGGTTCCGACGTGGGGAACCTCAAGGCGAAGGCGGTCCGCATGCCGGACGGGAGCTTCCGCATCACCGGCTCAAAGATATTCATCTCCGGGGGCGACTCCGACATGTTCGAAAACATCGTACATCCTGTTCTTGCCCGGATTGAGGGCGACCCGGCGGGAACCCCCGGGATATCGATATTCCTCGTTCCGAAATACCTCGTAAACGAAGACGGATCGCCCGGAAAGCGCAACGATTATACCATCAGCGGGATCGAGCACAAGATGGGCCTTAAGGGCAGCGCGACCTGCTCCATGAGTTTCGGCGACAACGGTGAATGCTATGCGGAGCTTCTCGGCGAAGAGCGCAAGGGAATGAGGATCATGTTCCAGATGATGAACGAGGCACGCATCGGCATGGGCCTCCAGGGCACGGGTACCGCGTCGATTGCCTATCTCCATGCCCTCAACTACGCCAAAGAGCGTTTACAGGGAGCCGATCTTGTGAACATGCAGAACCCCGAGGCGGCACGCGTACCGATAGTAAGCCACCCCGACGTTCGCCGCATGCTGCTGTGGATGAAGGCGCA
>JBFZEY010000502.1:0-4560 GCA_041306625.1 Spirochaetota bacterium
TTCTTGCAAAAGCCTATTTTGTCTTCTAAATATAGGGAACCGTATCTGCCGATAGGTATACCGGGCGTGGAGCGAATTCCGAACCTATCGAATCGCTCCCGTCGGTTGGTGCGCGATGGACCCGATTGCACGATTGTCCGCGGCATTACATCACATTCTCGCAGGGGATGGCGGCACAGGGTGGCGTGAAGAAATGATATTCGTAATCAACGAACAGAACCCGCAGAAGCGGCTGATCCAGAAGACGCGCGAGGTGCTGGAGGAGGGTGGAGTCATCATCTATCCCACCGATACCGTCTACGCGTACGGCTGCGACATCAACGACCGGCGCGCGATCGAGCGGATTTATCATATTAAAAGGATTGCCAGAAACAAGCCGTTGAGTTTTGTGTTCTCGGATATCGGCGAGCTTCACGAGTACGTGCGCAACATCTCGGACCCGGCCTTCAAGACGATGAAGAAGGCCCTGCCGGGACCGTACACCTTCGTCTTCAAGGCGAGCAGGCTGGTGCCGAAGGTAGCCATCTCGCAGCAGAAAACGATCGGCGTGCGGATACCCGACAACAACGTCGCGCGCGACATCGTGCGGGCGCTGGGAAGGCCGATCATCTCGGCAAGCGTCAACACGGCGGCGGGCGAATACATTATAGAGCCGGACGACCTCGAAAAGGTGTACCGCAACGAGGTCGACCTGGTGATAGACTGCGGGCCGAAAGTTTCCGAGCCATCGACGGTGGTCGACTTTTCCGACGGCGACATGCGGATTATACGGAAGGGGAAGGGTGAGCTCTTTTTCGTGCCTGAATGAATTAATACTCTTTTGAGGGAAAAACAATGTCCGACGAAATGATAAGCTTTACAATGAAACTCCTGGCCATCGTGCTCTATGTGGCCCTGGGCGCGCTGGTGTCGTGGCTTTTCTATTACCTCAAGCGGCGCGACCTCCTTGGCGGTTATATCGGCGGGCTCGTGGTCGGGGTTATCGGCGCGCTTATCGGCGGCTTCATCCTCGATCGCCTGCTGCTTGAGATCACGATCCGGGTGCTCCGCTTCCTGGTGTACGACACCGGGGTCAACCTCATCGCCGGCTTTATCGGCGGGTACGCGGCGCTCTACATCATGAACAGGCTCAACCACAACAAGGAGCGCAAGAAGTACTGAGCGCCGTAGCACCGGCGCGTTTCGCGATCAGTCGAACACCATCCCATCGATCACGGCGTCGGGTATTGACGGCGCGGCGGCCCTCACCCCGCCGGGCCCGGCGAACGGGCGGCGTAGCACCAGTTCTCTCGCGCTCTTTTTCCCCACCCCCGAAATAAGCTCGAGCGCTTTGGCCGGCAGGGCGTTTATCCCGAGCGGAAGGGGCAGGGCCGTCACCGATCGCTCGCGGTGGCCGACCACCATCACGTCAACGAAGCTTTTCAGCGGCAGCGCGACGGGTATCGTCGCGGTTATCGAATAACTGGCGATCTGCTTGGCCAGCGAGTATTCGTAGCGCCGCTCCTCCACCAGCGTATCGCGTAAAATCGTGCCGGCGGGGTAGACGCGCTCCAGCATTACGCGGTCGATCTCGTCCCGTATCCTTTTTTTATAATACTCGTAGCGGTTGCGAAGCTTCGCCGGAGGCTCGCGGAAGGACTCCCCGGCGGCGGTCCCGGGAAAGGGGAGCAGCTTTCGGATGTTGATGCGCTTTAGCATGAGGCCCGCGTCGGCGATCGCCGCCAGCCCCTCGAAGTTCATGCGGAAGGTATCCATGCGCTCGCCCGGAAGTCCGTGGATCAGGTTGATGCCGGGCAACAGCACCGGAAGTCCCTCAACGCGGCGTCCTCCGATGTCGTTAACGAGGCGCACGACGCCGAGCAGTTCCGTCGCGTTCACCTTGAGGCTGTTGCGCCCGATAACGGCCGGGTCGAGCGATTCGACGCCCAGCGCGATGGTATCACCGGGGGTTATCGCGTCGACTATGGACGAAAGTATCGCCGCCGATTCCTCGGGGAAATTGGCGATGGTGCCGGGGTTGCCGTTGTCAATGTTGAGCACCCGTATCGAGCCCGCGTCCCTCCGCTTTTTAAGCTCGCCGAATAGCCCGCGTACCCTGTCCACCGAGGGCCGCGGGAAGCCGTTTCGGAACTCCGCGAAAGGCGTTTTGTACTGGAGTATGTCGGCCTGCCGTCCGATGCGGAATCGCGAAATGCCCGCGGCGATCAGCGCGTCGATCTCGGCGAGGATGTCCTCCTCGCCGCGGAATTCCAGCCGGTGCGTCGCACCCTCCGAACAGAACGAGCAGTGGGACAGGCGCGCACAGCCGCGGTAGGTCTCGATCTCGCAGATGAGGTTCGGATGGTCGGGATGCAGACGCACGAGCGCGGCCCCGTCGACGCCCCAGCGTGCTATCTGTGCGGCGGTGCGCCGGCCGTCGGAGGGCCTGCCCAGCGCCCGGGTGTGCGCGTACAGTTCGATATCGCACAGAACGCTCACGCAGTTGGGCCTGTGTTCACCGGCGATGAGCGGCGCGATCATCCCCCCCGCCGCGAACTCCTGGCGAGGGTTGCCTTCGATGATCCGTACGATCTCTCCCGTGGTGCCGATTCGGTGTCCGAGGTACTTCCCCGGCACCACAGCGCCGCCGATGATGAAGGCCGTGCCGTAACGGTCCTCGAGCCGGTAACCGGCCGCCCTGAGCGCGTCGATCGTCAGGTAGTCGATCGACGCGGGCGCGACGCCGGCGTTAAGCAGGGCGCCGTGGACGTAGCGCGGGTAGGGGGCGACGAACGGGGGCACGCCCAGGCAGGCGGGTTCGTCGACGTAGCAGTCGAGTATGAGGAAGCGCTCACCCATCCCCGCGTTCCGTGAGGCCGGAGAGGCCGCGCATGCCCGTCTTCATATGACGGGCGATCTTGGCCTCCACCGCGCGCGCGTGCTCCAGGTTTTTGCGGATGAGGGCCACGCGCTCGGGCGTGGTGCCGTAGCGGATCACGAGGTCCTCCACGCGCTCGTCGAGCGAGACGACCGTGTCGTGCATCACGCGCTTGTCGGCATAGTAGACGATCTCCTTCGCCAGGAGCGGGCCGCCGGGATTGAAGTCTTTCAGAAAAACGTGCTGTTCGATGATTTCGGCGATGCGCTCCATGCCGAGCTCGCGCGAGAGCATGCCGCCGGATTCGTCGTGGCGCTCCTTCGTCTCGAGCGCGCGGGTCTTGGTGATGTCGTGCAGGAGGGCGGCGGCGACGACCAGGCCGCGGTCGACCGTCGCGCCGTCTTTCAGGTCGTCGACGATCGCCACGGCGACGCGCATCACCCCCTCGGAGTGAGCGACGATGTTGGGGAGCATGCCGTGCTCGGCGATGAGCCTCCGGCACTCTTCTTCGGAAGGGACGCGGTCGCGTATTATTTCGTTTTCAGTCTTCATCCGGGGCCACCTGTCGTGTCATCGCCGTGCGGAGGAGCGCGGCCGGGCCGCCAGGGGGGCCCGCGCCCCTACGACGCCTGCAGTGCCGCCTGAGCCTCGCCGGCGGCGGAGGAGAAACCCGCGCCCGCCCGTGTTTCGATGATCATCCCCGCAACGGCCGGTTGCTTTCCGAGGCCCGAAAGTATGAAATCGGGGACCGCGCCGAGAGCCATGTACCGGTCCCTGGTTTCGACGGGAAGATGCTTGAAGTCCCCGACCCTCCCGCGGCACGCGGCGCTGCCGCACCGGCAGCGCATCTCCCAGAAATCCTCATCCATCGAGGTGGAATAGTCAAAGGTTATTTCATCCCCCCCGGCGATCGGCCGGATGGCGAAAAGATACGCCCGGCCCGCCTCCACCCTGAGGCCGCAGTTGGGGTCGCAGGAGTGGTTTATGAAATTGTCCGCGGTCTCGGTCGGACCCAGGAAAAGGTTCAGGTCGATCTGCAGAAAGTGGTTGTTGTCGGGGTCGACCCGGCTGATGTATTCATCTCGACCGAAGCGCTCGCCGCCGAACTCTATGATGAACGAACCCGCGACGAAGTCCCTCGGCGCGAAAACCGACCGGCCCCTCACGGTCTGTCCTATTATAAGGGCTTCTCCCAGAGCAATTGATCCTTCCTCCATAAGACGGACGACGCCACCCCTCCTTGAATAGTAGAATGAAACGATACGATCGCGGAAACCGCGCTGACGGATTCTCCCTGCGGCAATGGGGAACCGGCCGGTAAATTAAAACGCTTCCCACATATAATAGCGCTCTCCCCCGTCGATGCGGGAAAGAGCGCTCGTGCGTGCGCGCCGGCTGTTTGACTGTGAGTAAAGGAAGAACCGGCCCGTGATTTGTCAATGTAATTTCAGGGGGTTTTTTGTTTTCGAAGAGTTTCTTGCGAAAGGTGTTATAGAAAGGGAAGACGGTCTTAAGACCGCCTTCCCCGTGACAGGGGTCACAGCATTATGTGTTTCACCAGGAAATGCTCGTCCACATTTTCCCGGACGGTTTCATCGAGCTCGTTGAAGATGGTCCCGGTACGGCGGTAGTAATCGCAGCGATCATCAATACAGAAAGACGTGTTATTGTTTTTCATGACCTTTCTCCTCTGGTAATTCATT
>JBFZEY010000503.1:0-11283 GCA_041306625.1 Spirochaetota bacterium
GATCTTTTGCGGCCGATATTATTCTCTGCCCCGTGCATCGCTGAAATGTTTAACGAGAAGAACCTGATTGCCCCTGCCGTTATAAGTGATCTGATCGAATATATTCATCGCCATCCTAATACCCCGTCCGTGAGCCAGCATTTCCGAATCGACTTTCTTATTGATGGTCTCGATCATTTTTGCGTGGTCAAAACCCTTCCCCATGTCGGTAATCTTATACGCCACGCGTTCGGGATTCAGGGAAAATTCTATAACGACTTGGCGCCCATCGTACATGGGATCCTTTTGTCTCGCTGAGATAAATTCCATGTAATTATCACTCATGGTCTCTATAGATTTTTCCTCGAAAGTAATTTCGAGGTTCCCATGTTCGATGGCGTTAATAATCATTTCCCGCAATCCTATCCGTAGCAGGTTAATCTTTTTCGTGTCCATATACTTTGCGACGTTACGCACAAGCCTGTGACTTATCTCCTCGGCTGTTATCAGGTAATTGCCTATGGCAAAATTCTGCCTTTCCGAAATAAAATATTCAATCAGAGTGTCCTCGGTTATTCTCGTCGCCCTGCCCAGGATTTCATTTTGACCTTCGATAGAAATAAATTCGAGTCGAACGTTGAAGTCCCTTGGTTCCGCGGCAAAAAATGACTTTAACTTCATTTTGAGATTGAATGGCGCTCTGGTGCTTATGAATTCCTCGAGTTTTCCTTCCACCAGCCTTATCATTATGCTTTTTTCCTGAGGATCCTCGTAGACGATATCCTGGAATTTAAGGTTGCCCATGTCGTCAGCATGCACGCCGATCTGCTTCATGAAGGCCTTGTTAGCGGTCGAAAAAGACCAGTCATCACGTAAAGAGAAAATCCCCTCTTCTGTACCCTCAACCAGCAGGCGGTATTTTTCCTCAGAAACGCTGATGGTTTTATTCGCCGAGTCTAGTTCGAAAAGCTTGTGCTCAAGACCCGTATTCAGGACTTCAATTTTTTTATGCAGAAAAATGAAACGATTTGCGAGTATCAACGCGGTCCCGATTACGAAGAAGAAAAATCCATACCGGGTAAGCACCAGATCGAGGGAAAGAAAAACAGCATCAATGATATCGAAAACGGCGGTCGAGATTAGCACCGTCATCCCGATAACGAGATTGCCGGAGACCGAACCGGTTATTGTTTTCCTTATCGATTGCCAGTATGTTTCCGGGAGCGGAGAACGCATGCTGTCCCTGTGTCTTTCGCGCAACCGCCTTAAAAAGCTGTATCCGACAGTAAAAAACGCGTAGTAAAAAATGGGGAACAGGGCCGTGGCCTGCCACACGCGCAACACGTCATGAGCGAAAGAAAGCTGGGTGAATGGAACGAGGAGTATGAGCACGGCGCATATAAGCCCGTATGCCTTCGTTACGATACCGATCTTATTCCTGATAATCAGCTCGAAAAAACAACCGGCGAGTGGAATTAGAGTGAATAAACTAATCAACTCAAGTCGAAAAACAAGACCTGTATCAAAAATTATACTATAAACCGTATGAGTCCTTAAAGAAAGATAAATGAATAACGCAACAGCGAAAAGGCCAAAAAAGAGATTATAGCGCTCGAGTTTTCTGTTCAAATACAGGAAGATATGATACAGCCCGAAAAAAAGATACAGGAATATAAACGCGAGCGGGATGGATTCAGAGTTGAAATCGACAATATTTCGGTACTCGTCGATTAAATAGGGACTGCTCTGATAGAGACCGGTATCGCTGAAAGTCGGATCTCCTATAATGCGGAACGCCAGGATGTTTACACCCGTACGAAAGATGCGCGGGTCTACAGGGAAAAAAACGTCCCGCATGCCCCGCCATATGCGTATGCTTCCATCCGGCCTGAGATGCAATTCCCGATTGACGAGCTTTCCGTTAAGAAAAACCTCCCAGTTGCCTCCAATACTTGCCAGATGAATACCATGGACTCGACTGCTTTCGACCGTTTCGCTGTTCGCCATAAAACTTGTTACAAACGTATAAGTTTTATCCGGAATACGACGAAGTGAGAAAATTTTCCTCTCAACATTTCCGTCCAGCTCCAGTTCACGGACCCGAACGGCGCGGTTTCCCTGTTTATTCGGCGGAATGGCAATCCAGCCGGGCTCACCTTCTTCCGGCAGGGCATGCAGCCATTCCGCGGAAAATCCCTCACGAACATACAGGATCTCTTTCGTTAAATCGATCGGCATTGCGAAACCGGCCGAATTCATAAAAAAAGAAATCAGTCCTGGCAGCAACGGTAACACGGTGAATGATTTCATGGCAATCGCTTATTGATTCAGTTGTTATTTGTTTTACAAGAAAGGCGCAATGTATCTTAAGAGTATTCTATGAAATTGAAACCGGTAGTCAAACATAATTCGTTTGACGGAATGATGTGCATACTGAGAAACAAAGAATTAATGCCTTCTCGCCGCCGAAACAGCGATCATCAATAAATGAAAATACTTGAATCTCAAATCATCGCTCTATGCAAACGGTTATTTAATACCGCTGATTTTCTTAATTGAAGCTGGATCGGTTGAACTTACAGCTTTACCAATTCTATATAAAGCGAACCGAGCTCGTTTTCAGTATCGAGATAAGCCGTTCCTATCCCGTCAGGATGTGCCGTTTTTTGCACTACCTTCCCCCCCCTGTCGGTCCATTCCTTTACTTCCTTGTTAAGATCGTCAACGTAGATGCCAAGGTGATGTATGCCGGGGCCGTGCTTGTCTAGAAACTCTTTCACGATATGCTCGCCATCAACTATCTGCATGAGTTCAAGATCGATATTGCCTACACGGGCAAGGCCTATTTTGGTTATAAAACTGACTTCTTTGCCCCTGAGGTTGGCCTTCGCTTCCGGCATCTGAAATGTAATGAATTTTATCCCGAAAGAGTCCTCCATAAATTTGGCGGCCATTTCAACATCATGAACGACGACCCCGACCTGATTGACCTGGGGAATATTGCACATAACATTTTCCGGCATACCTGCCTCCTTCGGCTGTTGGATTTACTGCAATGAATAATCGTCGCATTGCAACCATTCAAGATCCTTCTTTACAGCTCCATAAGCTGACCGCCGCAGAGATTGACCGCCTGTCCCGTGATATAACGAGATTGGTCGGATGCCAGAAAGGTAACAAGATTCGCGGCGTCGTCTATTTCGCCGATAAAACCCAGTGGGATCTCCTTCGCCATCTCCGTTTTGCGTTCCTCGAACGTATTCCCGTAAAACCGAGATTCAAGCTCAAGCTGCCATTTCAAAAGGTCCGTGTAGACCTGTCCCGGACAAATGGCATTTACACGTATCCCGAGCCCGCCCATCTCCTTCGCCATTACTTTCGTAAACATTATTACCCCGGCCTTGGCGCAGGCATAGGCACCATTGAAAAGGGGTGGAAATTTCCCTGCGCGTGAGGCGGTGTTTACAATGGATCCAGGTCTGCCGATCATCAGCGGCAGGACCGCTTTCGTGACCCTGTACGTTCCGTTGAGATTGACATCTATCGTTTTAAGCCACATAGTCTCATCATAATTGTTCAGGGTATTGGGTACGCCGAATACCGCGCCGGCGTTGTTGCACAGTATATCAATGTGATCGAATTGCTTTTTAACAGATTCGATCATAGCTATTACCGATTCGGTGCTGCAGACGTCGACGGGAACCGCAATTGTTTTAACTGAATATGTTTTTGACAGTTCCGCGCAAATCTCCTTCATTTCACCGGCCGGAGCGGTTTTGACTGAGCTGTCCTTGTCCTGAATGCCGAGATCGGCAATAATGATATGTACGCCGCACGACGCCATCTTTCGAGCTATTGCATACCCCATACCGGTACGTTTACCGGCACCGGTAATGAGGGCCGTCTTGCCTTTCAGATCCTTATACATGGCGAATACCACCTCCCTCCTGTTTATAATTTTCCTAAGCATGGAGCGCAAACGTTTCGAGCACCGAGTGCCGAGCAGTTATTAAGATCTATAATGAGTATAGTTCATATTATAAACTATGTTCATTGTCAATATATATTAGAGTTATTGCGATACCGGGAAAAATAGCGGGGTTCCTTTGCCGGAGGCGGGGATTAAACCGAGCATCCTATAGATTTGCAAAAGGTCTATTAATAATTTAGTTATGACATCGAGGACACTGTGAAAAATGTCTGAAATTCGGAAACACAGCGCGGTGGGAATTTGATGAATCGTGGTGCATCCCGACATGTTTCACATGCATACAACCCTGTTGCGGCCCTCTTCCTTCGCGCGATACAGGGCTGTATCGGCCTTTTTTTTGAGGGAATCGACATCATCGGCACTCTCGGGAAACAAAGCCAGTCCCTGGCTGGTAGTCACATTTTTTATTGCACCGTCAAATTTTGAGAGAGTATCGAGTTGCTCCACATCGGCCCGTATCGCATTGCACAGCTCGAGAGCGCGCTCCTTTTCGGCCCCCGGCAGCAGGAATGTAAATTCATCGCCCCCGTAGCGCGCGATGATGTTTTTCTCGCGCAGGTGCCGCTTGAATACCTCGACAACATCACGGATTACCCCGTCACCCGTTTCATGACCGTAAAGCTCATTGATCTGCCTGAAATAATCCAGATCGACCATCACCAGCGCAAGCGGCTCTCCGTTTTTCCTGGACTCTTCAACGTACTGATTCAGCGAGTCGTCGAGAAACCTCCTGTTATAGACCCCCGTCATCTCATCCGTTATCGCCCTTTTCCTGGCCTTGTCACACCAGTGCACCATATCAAAAAGGAAATCGCCGGTGTTTCTAAGTCGCTGGGTCGTTATATTCAGCATCCGGTACATTATCTTCTGGGCGGTTACCGGATGTTCTTCAATTAATTTGAAAATAGAATGCTGATGGAGTCTGAAAAGAACACTGTCTTCACGCGCAGTGCAGGTGGCCGAGCGTGGAGCCTCTTCGAAGATGGACATTTCCCCGAAGAAATCACCGCTTTTAAACACCGCAATTTCCCTGCTTTTGCCGTCGGGAAGAAAAATTGATGTCGCCACACTGCCTTCTTTTACGATATACAGTTCATTTCCCTCATCGCCCTGTTTGAAAAGAACGCTACCGCCCTTGACTTTAATTTCTTCCAGGTAATTGAGAACTTCTCGTATTTCCTCCTCTCGCAAAAGGGAGAAAATTTTTATTGAATTTAAGAAGCCATACACCGAGTTCATTGCGCTCATGTTCTCCAGTCAGCCGTCATTACCGGTAGTCTCTGTGGCGTTTCCGCCGGAATTACGGGCTTCCAGCATCCTTTCGAATGCGGTACGTACGGAATCGGCACATCCGCAATGATCGGGGCACATGGCGATTCCCACGCTGGCGGTAATCCTGAAATCCGCATCGCCCGTTACGCCGGCCGCATCGACCGATCTGAATGCTTCATGAAGCCGCTTGGCGCATATTTTTGCCCTGTCGATTTCAGTTTCCGGAATCACGCATATAAATTCATCGCCCCGATATCGAATACCAATATTTTTAACGCCGATTGCCATGCTGAAAGCCTGGGCAAGCATTTTCAACACCCTGTCGCCCGCCCCGTGTCCGTAGTTGTCATTGATCTCCTTAAAATTGTCCGGTTTAATAACGATTACCGCAAACGGCCCTTCCCCGCGGCTCAACATTGGCATGACCTCTTCATCGAGGTATGATCTGTTGTAGAGCCCCGTAAGCTTGTCGTAATGTATCTGCTTCCTCAGGTCTTCGACCCACCTGGTCTTTTCTGAAATCAGGCTGTTGGTGTAGCGGATTCTTCCGGCGACCGTTGCAAGGAACCGGTGCAGGATGCGCGCGGCTATCTCGCCATGTCGCTCCAGCAATTCGCTGAACCTTGTGCCGGCAGAAGGAAATCGCAGGATAACGGAATTCTTTTCGGCTATCGCGGTCGCGGTCCTGGGACTATTCTCGAAAAGATCGAATTCCCCGAAGGTTTCCCCTTCGAGAAATGTGGCGATACAGGTGGACTCTCCATCGGCCAACCTGTTTATCGATATTTCACCTGAACGCACGATGAACAGGGAATCCGCGGTGTCCGCTTCCCGGAATACAATGCTGCCGGCCGAAAGGTCGGCGTATTCGCTGTATTGAGCGATGACGGCGAGCTCGCCTTCCTTCAATTTTGAAAAAAGGCTGACGTTTTTCAGCATTTCGAGACGATCATCCATTCAAACGTCTCCGTTTCCTGCCGTCGATTTAGTTGAGAAATTGGCCGTTGTCATAAATGCACAGCGTTTTCCCGTTATGAAGCGTGGCGCATACCCGCTTTTTTTCGGTATTCACGAGGTCCCAGTGAAGGGCCGATTGGTTAAAGCCGAGGGACTTCCTGTCGGTCGCGGTAAGTTCCGATGGATTACCGGCATACGCATTGGTATACGAGCTGCCGAGAGCGATGTGACAGTTGCCGAAGCTGCCTCCGTAATTCTCGTCGAAGAGCGTGTCAGCCATAAACCTGTCAATTTTAGAGAAGCGTTTGTCGGTAAGGGAAAATTCGCCTATCCTTGCGGCGCCGGGGTCCATCGCAATCGTCTCCCTGAGGAATGCCTGGCCCCTGCCAGCCGTCGCCTTTACCACCCTGCCGTTTTCGAAAAGAAGTCGCACCCTTTCTACATAATTACCGTTGCGGAATGACGGCTGGTCCGCAAAATATTCTCCGCGCGCGCCACGCCAGTCGGGTGATGTAAAAATTTCGAATGACGGGATATTTCTCCCGCTGACTCCGATAAAAAGCCGGCGTTCACCCATTCGAATCGTTAAATCCATCGATTTACTTTCTATCCGGATTTTTTCGATTTTCAATGAATTGAGCCATTTTTTCACTTCAGCGGCCGAACCGAAAATCTGTTCCCAGCGCGCCACGGGATTTCTTTCGTTCAGCATGCATGCCTTTATGACCTGATCGGTGTACTGCTTTATGCCAAGACCGGCCTGGGATGCGAGTGCCCCGGTCGGGTACGTGCATAGCGTCCAGCCGAATACACCTTTATCTTCCCGCCTGTTCAGTATTTCCCGCATGGCTTTTCGAGTCACGGCGGCGTCATTCATCGCCTTGGGATCGACTCCCTGCAGGTGTGTTAGCGAGGATGGTGCGTGAAGATAAATGCTGCCCGAAAGATTTCCATACAGCTCTTTTTCACCGGACGGAACGTGTTTCCGCTGTTTGCGGTCGGAATACCTGAAAAAGTTCCTCTCGACAAGCGGCGAGGGCATTGCCCTTAATATCACGTTAATACGTTGTTCGACAAGGGCGCGATGAAGTACTTCCGCAAGAGGAAGGGATTCGAGATCGAAGTTCACAAGCACTTCCTCGTAGTGTCCGAGCGGCTTACGGCGTCCGAGTGAAAGCCCCCATAGAAGAACTTCGGCATATCTCGCGAGTTGAATGCTTGATAACGTCATTATTCCCCGCCCTGTATTTAAGCTCGAAATCAACTTCGCAGGTAAAGTATTTGAGCAGCGTTTTAAAATCAATCAAAATAACGCATTCTGTTTCCTATGAACATGTGAATTGAGTACAAAGCCTGACAATACAAAAGAATAATTACTTGCTTAACCCGGGGCTTTCCTTTATATATATAGATCATTACCGAAAGAGGCCGATCGGTGCTGAAAGCATGATTGTACATAACTCATCATCTCTGACTCGCCGTGCAGCGGGAGTATCCTTCGTTTGTCTCTACGTCCTTGCAATCGCATCAGGCCTATTCCATCACCACCACGACGAGAGACACCACGCCGATTGCTCTATCTGCCATTTCGCCTCTGAAAGCAAGAGCTCAGTCGATGTTCCGCCGGAATCAAGATCCTGGAATTTCATTTTTTCTGACGTCATCCCGCCGATGACCCATTCTAAGATCTCCCTGTTCGAACTGTATGGGTACTGCTTCCCCAACGCCCCTCCGTACCGCTTTTCCTGATACGCGTTATTACATCGCGACATGCACCGAATTTCACGACCCGGTGACGTGGAACAACACTATGTTCAGGAGAAGCCTATGAAAAAGATTATTTTCGTCATAATGATCATCTGCGCGTACCGCCTCGTCCATGCTCAGGAAGCCGTAGTAAAATCCGAGACCGTGCCTCGCAAAAACGCCTACAATGAACCGATAAGCGCCCCCTTCGCACAGGGCAAATTTGTTCCCGATATCTCGCTGATCGCCGACTTTTCGATAGCGGCGCGCGATATCGGTGATGAACGCTACGCCGCCCTTGAAGTTCCCGGCCTAATCCACGCGCATGGTCATGAAGAACACGGTCATGAGCACGCGGCCTTGAACGCCAAAAACGGCTTCAACTTCAACTATGCCGAACTCTCGCTGTATTCCGTGGTCGATCCCTACTTCGATCTCTTCGCCACCTTCCATTTAAGCGAGGAATCCTTCGAGGTGGAGGAAGCGTATTTTACCACCCGTTCGTTTCCTTTCGGACTTCAGCTCAAGGCGGGCAAGTTCCTGAGCTCGTTCGGTCGCATCAACGAACAGCACGCTCATTACTGGGATTTCGCGAATCAGCCGCTGGTGTACCGGGCATTCTTCGGCGATCACGGCCTGCTCGAAAAAGGCGCGCGCCTTAGCCTCCTCGCTCCGGTTCCGTTCTATCTCCTTATCGGCGGCGAGGTCCTATCCGGTGAAAACGAAGTTAGCTTCGGAGCCGAAGGATTTGAGGATGAAACCGGGGCCAATTCGGTCGATGATGCGGTTGGGCCCGAGCTCTATACCGGTTATATCAAAACCTCGTTTGACCTTGGGAACTTTGTCGTATTAATGGGAGCTTCAGTCGCACATGGATCGACGAGGATTAATCACGGTGTTGATGAACCTATTGCGGATAATCCCGAAGGCCACGCGATTCACGGGATCACCTCCATAGTCGGCGCCGACCTGACGCTGAAGTACCTTCTCGATTCCTATCGATATATCGCTCTCCAGAGCGAATACCTGTATCGCGTTTTCGATGGAGACAGATACGATAACCTGGGGGCGAAGGCTGAACTCGAAAAAGAACAGTCTGGTCTCTATATCCAGCTTATCATGCGATTAGCGCAGCGCTGGCGTATCGGTTTCCGGTACGATCTCATTAATAAAAATGAGATCAAAGCCGGGGGCGCCGCCGCCGATCTCCCCGAGAACCTAGTGCGCTATACCGGCATGCTGGAATTCGACCCTTCCGAGTTCGCACGAATCCGGCTTCAGTACGGTCACGACCGCTCATCGTATCTTTATGAAGGGGAAAAGAAAAAAATCAACAATGAGCTTGTACTGCAGTTCAACATGGCGATCGGCGCGCATGGCGCCCACAGCTTTTAGTAGAAAGGAGGCACTACTATGAGACGGGTTGTGATGATTTGTATCATGCTCATGGCCCTTGGCGCTTCAAGGGCCGAGGCGCGCCTCAACGTGGTCTGCGCCTATCCATGGATCGCCGATCTGACGGCGAGGGTCGGCGGAGAACGGGTAAAAACATTGTCACTTTCCCGGGGGAACTGGAACCCGCACTTCGTCGTGCCGCGGCCATCCCTTATCGCGCAGGCGCGCGACGCCGATCTGCTGATTATGAACGGTGCACAGCTTGAGATAGGCTGGCTGCCGCCGGTCGTGAGGGAATCGAGAAACGCCCGAATACAGCAGGGACAGAAGGGCCTCCTCGACCTCTCATCGTCGGTGACGCTTATCGAGATCCCTGCCGATGTATCCCGCGCCGGAGGAGACGTACACCCTGAGGGGAATCCTCACTATGCGCTGGATCCGCACAACATCGCACCGATCGCCGCGGTCATTGCATCAAGACTTACCCTTCTCGATCCCGAAGGGCGGGCATTGTACGAGACAAACCTCAGCATGTTTCGAGCCGATTGGAACAAACGGCTCGCGGAATGGGACACGCGTTTCTCCGCGCTGAAAGGCGTTAAGGTGGTGTCCTATCATACTCTGTTCAATTACCTTACCCGACGCTACGGAATTGTACTTGTCGGGACGATCGAGCCGCTGCCGGGCATTCCGCCCTCCTCGCGACATATCGAATCGCTTATGATTCGTTCTCGCTCGGAAAAGGTCACGCTGTTCCTCCAGGACGTTTACAATCCGTCGAAACCGGCGCGAATGCTCGCTGAAAAGACCGGCGCCCGAATGATAGTTCTTCCGCACGATGTCGATGCCGTCCCTGCAGCGAAGGATATTTTCTCGCTCTTTGACACGATCGCCGGGAGGTTAGGACGATGACATCGATCCTTTTCCCCGCCTTTCTGGTTTCGCTGGTGCTGCTCGGGATTCATTCCTATTTCGGAATACGGATAATACGCCGCGGCATCATCTTCACCGATCTTGCCATTGGCCAGATGGCCGCCCTCGGGGCGGCCGTCTCGCTCTTTTTTTTCCACGGGGAGTTCCTGTATCCGCTGTCCCTCGGCTCCGCCCTTTTCGGGGCTCTTCTGGTCTGGACCGCTTCCAGACGCGCGGCGCATCTCGAAGCGGTCATCGGGCTTATCTACGCGCTCGGAATCGCGGGCGTGTTCATGCTCCTTTCTAAATCCCCGCACGGGATGGAGGAGTTCCAGAACCTTATGGCCTACGACATCCTGTTTACCGGCATGGATGAGGTGCTGACAACGGCCGTTCTGTACGGAATATTGGGGATAGTCATATTCGTTATTGAGAAAAAAGGCTCCGAAAAAATCAGGGAGATGATGTTCTTCGTCACCTTCGCCGTCACGGTGACGAGTTCCGTCCGGCTCGCCGGTGTGCTTATCGTCTTTGCAATCCTGCTCTCACCGGCCTATAGTGCGCTCGTGCTCGGTGAGAAGCGCCTAGTGGGAGGTCGCGCCGCGGCCCATCCGCTCTTTCTCGCATGGGGAATCGGGATCGCGCTCAACCTGGGATCAATCGCTATATCCTACCGCATGGACCTGCCGACCGGGTACACGCTGGTATTTTTTCACGCACTGGCGGCCATCATCGTTGCGTTTATTCCGGTGAGGGCAAAAACCCGATGATTATTTAAAATCCATGATCGGCCAGGCCCGTTCGAGCGCGATCCCGCGCAGGTCACCCCGTGGATTTACCACAACGGGATTGCCGACAGCCTCTAGTACGGGCAGGTCGGCAATGCTGTCTCCGTAGTAATACGACTCCTCGAGGTCCGATCCATTAGCGGCACAGAATCTGCGCATATAGGGGAGCTTTCCCGCGCCGATGCAATATTCGCCGGATATTCTACCTGTGTACCTGCCCTCAGAGACTTCAAGATCGGTCGC
>JBFZEY010000504.1:0-4687 GCA_041306625.1 Spirochaetota bacterium
CGCGCCACGGACTATCTCGGCATGGCGGAGGTCCAGCGGCTTGTCTCCACCCCCGTCATGGCGCACGAGGGATGCTTTTCGCTGAGAGAGGTTATAACGCTCGCGCAGCTCGGCGCGGTGCGCGTACTTGGATTGAATTCCGAGCGTCCCGGCGGCGTTACCATGGCGCTTCGCGCCATCGCTATCGCCGAGTCGCGCGGCATGGGCGTCGTGATCCATAACCAGCCGCTCGGCATCGCCTCGGCCATGCACCTGCACCTCGCGGCCGCGCGCTTTCACTCGCTCGGCCACGCGGTGGAGATGCTCGGACATGTCATGCTTGAAGACGACCTTATCATATCCCCTATCGATTACACCGGTGGTACGGCAAAACTGCCCGACGGCCCCGGATGGGGCGTTGAACCCGACATGGATGCGCTCGAGAAGTACAGGACAGCAGAAACCACCACAATAACGGAGTAACCCGAATGGCACACAAGGACAGTCTCTACTTCAACTGCGACATCTACACGGTCGACGATCGGTCTGTTTCGGTCGAATCGGTCGCGGTACGCGACGGCGTGATCCTCGGGACGGGGAGCCGGGCCGAATGCGCTGCCCTCCTTGGCCCGAAGCCTGAACTCGTCGATCTTGCGGGGGCGGCGATGCTTCCCGGCTTCATCGATTCCCACATGCACCCGGTCCTCATGATCTATTTTGATATGAATGTAAATCTGTTCGCCGTACCTTCCATTCCAGAACTCCAGCGTATTTTACGCGAGGCCGCCGCCGAAAAGCCGTCCGGCGCCTGGGTGATCGGTCTCAATTTCGACGAGCAGTATTTCGACAGCCCCGAGCTCCCTACACGCCACGACCTCGACATCGCCTGTCCCGACATCCCCGTTATCATCGTGAAGCACGACGGCCACATGCTCATTGCAAACACAAGAGCGATCGAAGCTGGAGGGGTCAGTGCCGCGACGGCCGACCCGGCCGGTGGTGTGATCGACAGGGAATCGGACGGATTCCCTGCCGGTCCATTCCGCGAGAACGCGATCGCTCTCGTCCTCGGTAAAATGCCACTCCCGGGCGAGGACGATTTCTCCAGGGCATCCGCGAGCGCCTTCGGCAGGCTTGTCTCGTACGGCGTCACCTCCGCCGGTGTCGTACTTCAGACCAGCGACGAGGGACCCGGCGGGGACATCGGGGCATTCGACATCCCGGTACTGCAGATGCTCTCCGAGCGCATTCCCATCAGCATGTACTGCCTTATCGCCTCTCCCGATCCGGCAGGCGTGCGCTCGATTATGACGCCTCCGCTGCACCACACCGGTCCCGGCCCGATGCGCCATATCGGCGCGATCAAGCTTTTTTCCGACGGAACCTTCGCCTCCTGCACGGCTTTTATGCGCGAGCCCTTCACCGACCAGCCGGATAAGTCCGGTTTTATGGTCATAGACAAGGATGAACTTTACCGCCGCATGGAGGTGGCGCACAGGGAGGGATTCCAGCTCGCCATTCACGCCATCGGTGACGCCGCCAACCGCACCTGTATCGACCTGTACGACCGCCTGCTGAAATCCCACCCGCGCGCCGATCATCGGCACCGCCTCGAACACGCCTCCATCCTCGATCCGGCAATGATCGCGGACGCGAAACGCCTGGGCCTTGTCATTTCTTCTCAGCCCATGTTCATCCATTCCGAAAAGGCATGGCTCCACAAGCGCTTCGGCACCGGGCGGTCTAAATGGATATATCCCTTCAAATCCCTGCTCGATGCGGGTGTGCCGCTCGCTGGCGCCTCGGACACACCGGTCGAATCCGCGGACGTTCTGCACGGCATCCAGTGCTGCGTTACGCGCGAAGGCTTCGAAACCCAGGAATGCATCAGCGCCGCAGATGCCGTTCGATTGTATACTATTAACGCGGCCTATGCGCAGTTCGAGGAAAACGTAAAGGGAAGCATAAGCCCGGGAAAACGAGCCGATTTCGTCGTGCTCGATAAAAACCCCGTGCGTGTCGATCCCGGGAATATTTCGAACATAAAGGTACTCAAAACGATTGTCGGCGGTGACGTGATTTATTCGCGGAGCTGAAAATCGCATGCCTGACGATGGACTGACTCACGCGGATATACTGATAGTTCACGGCGACGTCTTCACGATGGCCGGTAACGGCAGCGGGTATATCGAAGACGGGGCCGTCGTGATTGCCGGAAACCGTATTATCGAAACAGGCGCAACCGGGCCTCTTTCTCTGCGTTACCGGGCAGCGCGCGTCATTGATGCGACCGACCGTGCTGTCCTGCCGGGCCTGGTCGACGCGCACGTGCACGGTGGAATAGCCCTTCTGCGCGGCATCGCGCAGGACAGCGTTTCGTGGCTCCGCTCCCTCGAACCGTTCGTGAACGCCATGAGCCTCGAGGCTCTTCTTGCCGGCTCCATGCTCACGGTCATCGAGGGGCTTCGGTCCGGCACAACGACCTTCTGCGACAACAGCCCCGGAATTGCGCACTCGCTCCCCTTTTATGAAAAAGCCGGCCCCCGTGTGTCCGCAAGCCCGCTCACAAGCGACGCCGCGCCCGCATCCGCGGATTCGACCGGAGATCTTCCGAAATTCAGCGACGAAATGCGCGCTCTCGGTCTTATCGAAACACGCGACCTCATAGAGCGATGGAACGGTGCCGGCGCCGGTCGTATCGGCGTCCAGCTGGGGCCGCGGGCGGCCGATTTCTGCAGTGAAAAACTTTTGGCCGAGCTGAGAGGCCTCTCCGAAAAACACGGCCTCAAAATACACATGCACCTTGCCCAGGACAAACGCGAAACCGCACAGGTCCTCAGGCGCTACGGGAAACGCCCCGTCGAATTACTCGACAGCCTCGGGCTCCTTAACGAACGCCTCATCGCCGCACATCTTATTGACTGCACCGTTCCGGAGGTGGAGCGTGTGGCCCGCTCCGGCGCATCGATGGCGTTCTGCCCGTCCAGCCTCCTGATATGCGACGGGATACTGCCGCCGGCAGATGTATTTATGGACTGCGGCGGCCTCGTCGCGCTGGGCACCGACGAGACGAGCTCCAACAACGGAGCGAACCTCTTCAGCGAGATGAAAACCGCCTGTCTTGCCCTTAAGATGAAGAGAGCGGATGCCGCGTATATGCCCGCGTGGAAAGCGCTGCGTATGGCCACGGCCGAGGGCGCGCGTGCAATCGGACTGGGGAACGAGATCGGAACGCTCGAGGCGGGGAAGAAGGCCGACATCATCCTCGTCGATTTAACGCGGCCATCTCTGGTTCCGGTCATGCGCCGGCCGGTAAGGAACATACTACCGAACCTGGTGCTGTCGGCACGGGGAGACGAGGTCTGCCTCTCAATAATTGACGGTAAGGTCGTTTATGAAAACGGGCGCATGGCTTTCTTCGACGAAAAGGATGCCATGGGTTTCATTCGAAAAACGGCCGGTGAGATATGCCTGGGCGCGGCCCGTGAGGCCGCCGAAACGCGCACGGCCCCATTCGTCATGACCGAAAACGGTGAGTACTGATTCCCTCTTTACTTTATCGACGGAATGATCGCCGACCCTATCGCGGTGATGATAAAGCCGACGATCACCGCGATCTGGAAGAACGTGTTTCCGAAAAAGCCAATTGTCCACTCGGGTTTTTTTACGTCTCCGTATTTCCGCGCGCCGCGCATTGTCGGCACCACGAGAATCGCCACCAGAAGCGCAATCGCCGAGCCCGCAATACCCATAAAGCCGATAAAATCGGTGAACTGGGCGATTACGATAACGAGCGTCGGGAGTGTCGCGCAAAGCCATGATACGCGGTCGCCGAGCTTAAGACGCTCATTGAACACCACCGCGAGCGCGAACGATATGGCCCAGTATGAAGTAAGGAGCGCGAGAAAAATGAAGAGGTTGCCGAAGATAAACGCCCAGTCTCCGATCGCCCTGCCCCAGCCGATCATCGCCACCCTGGTCACCTCGGTGGAGATTCCCGTAGCCATAACGGTAATCACCAGGGTGATGAAAAGGTTGATTCCCATACCGACGATAATGGCCTTCGGCACCAGTTTGCGGTTCCAGTGCAGTCCCTCGACGGCCTGCGGCACCGAAAAAAGCGCCGAGAAGGCGAACATGATCATCCCGAAAAGAGCCAGCCCTTCATTCATCGTCCCCTTCATGGCGAATCCCGGGGAAAAGGGTTTTAAAAGGGTCGCAACCGACAGAACTCCCACGCATACGAGCATGACGATGACGGCATATTTCTCACTGATACCGACCGCCTTCAAACCGAAGAAAACGACCCCCGCCGCAAACGCATAGGTCAGACAGTGCCCTATCCATACGGGAACGCCGAACAGCTCGGAGATGATCTCGCCGCCTCCGGCGAGGTAGGCCGACAGATTCGCGTAGAATGCGAGTATGATTAGAACGAAGAATACCCAGGTAAAGATAACGCCACCCTTGCCGCGGAAGAGATACCGGCTGAACAGTTCCACCAGCTGACTGGAGGACGATTCGTGCATAAGCGTCTCGGCGATCATAAGGTGGATCAGCATGCTCAACAGGTAGGCAACGACAAGGAGTATTAAAAATATGGAAAGTCCGTTGAGCGCCGCCAGATACGGTACCGCCATAATGCCGCCGCCGACGCCGAAACCGGTAATGATAGAAGAGGCCTCGAAAAAGCTAAGCGTTTTTTTTT
>JBFZEY010000505.1:0-6133 GCA_041306625.1 Spirochaetota bacterium
CACGGTATCGCGCTCCACGAAACCCATAACATATTCGCACGAGTAGCGAAAGTAACGCCGCACGATCTCCTGGCGGGCGGCCTCGCGCACCACATCGTCGTCGACAATGCCGAAGCCCGCCCGGTTGACCCCCATGTCGGTGGGCGATTTATACGCGGTCTTGGAGCCGCCGATCTTTTCGAGTATGCGCCGCAGCACCGGGAAGGATTCCACGTCGCGGTTGTAGTTGATCGCTATCTCGCCGTACGCCTCGAGGTGAAACGGGTCGATGAGGTTGTAATCGGCGATATCGGCCGTCGCCGCCTCGTAGGCCAGGTTGACCGGGTGCTTGAGCGGTATGTTCCATATGGGGAAGGTTTCGAACTTGGCGTAGCCGCTGCTTTTGCCCCGCCTGTGGTCGTGGTACACCTGCGAGAGGCAGGTGGCCATCTTGCCGCTCCCGGGGCCGGGGCCCGTCACCACCACGAGCGGGCTTCTGGTTTCGATATACTCGTTCGCGCCGTAACCCTCGTCGCTCACCACCAGGTCCACGTCGGTCGGATAGCCGCGCGTGAAGCGGTGCGTGTACACGCGCACGTTCTGCCGTTCCAGTTTCTTCTTGAATATGGCCGCCGAGGGCTGGTCCTCGTAGCGGGTGATCACCACCGCACAGATATCGATGCCGTAGTCCTTGAGGTCGTCAATGAGCTTGAGCGCGTCGGCGTCGTAGGTGATGCCGAAGTCGGCGCGCACCTTCTTGCGCTCGATGTCGCCGGCGTAGATGCACAGGATGATGTCGGCGCGGTCGCTGAGCTTCTGCAGGAGGCGCATCTTGACGTTCGGATCGAAGCCCGGAAGCACCCGCGCGGCGTGATAATCGAACAACAGCTTTCCCCCGAACTCGAGGTAGAGCTTGTCGTCGAAGGTCCGCACCCGCTCGAGGATGGCCTCTTTCTGCTCCCCGAGATATTTCTCATTGTCGAATCCTGTCTTTCTCATGGTCCCTGTCGGTGATTGGATTTTTCGTTCGCTGCGGGCCCTGCGCTCACGGAACGCCATACTGTACACCCGTGCCTTCCGGTTTCAAGAAAATTATGTACATTCCGTGCCGGCCGGGTGCGGTAGGATGTAAAGAAGCGGCGCATGGCGCTCCAGGCGCCGCGGCACGATAAAGCTGTTGACATCCAGGCGGGAATGTGCGATACACAAGTCCGCATGAACGATCCAAACGACGGTCCTCGATGAAATTCATCACCAGCGACATCACTACCCTGGCGCAACAATTCGGCTTCGTCGCCCTTTACAGCTTCGGCAGCAGGGCGCTCGAGGCGAAAAGGTGTATCGAAGACGGCATCCCCCTCGACAGGGTTAATCCCGCCGACCTGGACCTGGGCGTGCAGTACCGGAGGGACCTGAGGCCGCCCATCGAGGATACCATACGCCTTGCCCTGGCGCTCGAGGAAGCCGCCGGCCTGCGGGTGGACCTCGTAAACGCGTGCGCCGCCGACCACAACCTGTCCCTGGCGGTCATCCGGGGGGAGCTTCTCTACTGCAATGACCCCGGGGAGCAGGCCGAGTTCGAACTGTACGTTCTCCGCCGCGCCGGCGACCTGGCCCCCTTCGAGCGGGAGCGGCGACGCATGCTTCTGGAGGCGCGATAGATGACGTCATCACGCCTGCATGAATCGGTGATTGCCGGAAGGGTGCGATGGGTCAGAGAGATGATCGCGGGGATTCGCGCCCTTCCTTTAGGGAGCTATGAAGAGTTTACCGCCGACGGGCGAAGCCCCGCCGCGGCGGAGTCATATCTGCGCCGGGGGCTCGAATCGGTTCTGGACCTCGGCAGACATATCCTGGCGAAGGGGATGGGGAAGGCGGTACCGGAATATAAAGATATCGCCCGTGAACTGAAAAACGCCGGTGTGATCGCCCCGAAAACGGCGGAAACGCTCCTTATTCTCGCGGGCTATAGAAACAGAATGGTCCATTTTTACCATGAAATAGGGGTACGGGAGCTTTATGATATTTGCGCAAACAGGTCGGGAGATATCGAGCGAGTACTCACCGAAATTCTGAACTGGCTCGGAAGCCATCCCGATAAGATCGATACATCATTATAGCAGAATCCTGACCTGACGAAGAGTAAACCGGGGAAAACGAGGGTTTTCCCCTCTCTCCCGTTTTCCGCATAACCCCTCGAACAGACCGCCGCCGCTACCCGTATCAATGAATACGTGTTTTACACTGAAACGGGCGGCCTCCCGCATGCCGTACGCACGCACAAAGATCCATATAAAATATTTATTATTGATATTAAAATTAAATTGATTTTATATCGACACAATGACCACTTGTAACAGCCGGGGCATAAACGCGCCCGCATCACACCAGAACCCAAAAAAGGAGAAGCATCATGAAACCCTACCGAACAATCGTACTGGCCTTCGCGGCCGCCCTATCGCTCGCCCTCGTCGCGCCCGTCGAAGGATATCAGCTCGGCGGAAAGGAGCTCGCGCAGAAAGGCACCGGTGCCCGCAAGATGGCCTTTCTCACCGTGTATTACGCCAGCCTGTATCTTCCCGCCGAGATGAAGGACGCCGATGCCGCCGCCATCATCGAGGCCGACGCGCCGATGTCGATCGTCATGAAGATCGACTCAGGCCTGGTGAAAAAAGACAGCTTTGTTTCAGCGGTCAGGGGCGGGTTCGAAAAGGCGGCCGCGGCCGGCTACAAAACCGCGGGCGTGCAGCAGTACCTGGCGCTCTTCGACAAACTGACCATCGTGAAGGGCGACGTATTCTACCAGAACTACGTGCCCAAACAGGGGCTTACGGTCGTCTACAAGTCCGCGGCCAGCGGGCAGAGCGCCACGCTCGGCACCGTCGCGGCGATAGACCTCAAAAAGGCTTTCTTCGCCATGTTTATCGGGTCGAACCCGATCGACGCCGGGCTTAAAAAAGGGATGATGGGCAAATAACACGCACCGCGGGCGCGCACGTGCGCGCGCCCGCGCCGGGGCGATATTCAACGGGTTTTCTCACTCCCGTATCCGACGCGCTTCATCGCGTAAATGTGTTGCGTTGGACGCGCCGCATGGTCTATAGTTGGTACCGTCCGCGGGGTGGCTAAACGCTGTCTCCTCCCGCGTCCACAGCCCATACCGTACCCGGGAGGAAACATGCAACAGCTCCGATTCAGCACGAAACTCTCTTACGCCATGGGAGGCATGGCGCTCAACCTGGCGAACCTGGTGATTTCCCAGTGGCTCCTCAAGCTCTACGTGCCGTCGCGCGACTCGGCCCTGGTGGCCGGGGCGCTCTTTGCGGGGATATTCTTCTCCGGGCGGCTGATGGACGGCGTCATCGACCCGGTGGCGGGATTCATCAGCGACCATTTCCAGTCGAAGCGGGGTCGGCGCATTCCCTTCATCGCCGCCATGACGGTGCCCGCGGCGGTGGTGACCTTTCTGCTGTGGGTTCCCCCGTATCCGGGAGAGATGCACTGGCTCAACGCCGTCTACGTGTTCGTGATGGTGCAGCTCTTCTTCATCTGCTGGACCTTCCTGGCCAATCCCTACATGGCGCTCCTGCCGGAGATCACCTCCGACCTCGACGAGCGCGTGAACATCGCCACGATGCAGGCGGTTTTCCTGATGATCGGCACCTTCATCTTCGGCGCGATGGGCGCGATAAAGGACGAACTGGGATGGATCGGCATCGGCGCGGTCACCGGTGCGCTAACGCTCGTCTCGTTCTTCCCGACGGTCTTCGCGATAAAGGAGAAATCCTCGATCGGACGCATCGCGAAGGAACGCTTCCGGTTCACCACGATCATCGACTGGACGCGGACCACGTTTAAAAACAGGTCCTTCGTCATTCTGGTCGCCGCGACATCATCGCTGTGGTTCGCGCTTAACATGGTGATCCTGGTCGTGCCCTTCTGGGTGCAGTACGCCCTCGGCATGACCGACCGCGAGGTGGTGCTCCTCATGGCGCCGCTACTGGTCGTCAACATCGTCTTCTTCTTCGTGTTCAATTATATCGCCAGGCGTTTCGGCAAGTTCGCGGCATTTGTCGCGACGCTCGCCAGCGCCGCAATAACCATGCCGCTCCTCGGCCTATCGGGGCACCTTCCCTTCGGTGACATGATGCTCCAGTCGCAGATCGCGATGGCGCTGGTGGGCATTCCCGTTTCGGGAATCATGGTGCTGCCGCCGGCGCTGCTGGCGGACGTTATCGATTACGACGAGACGCTCACGGGCAAACGGAGGGAGGGCATCTACTTCGGCGTGCAGGCCATCTTCCAGAAGATCGCCATCGGGCTCTCGATCGCTGTCGCGACCGCGCTCATGTACGGCGGGGGATCGGAGACGCCTTCGGTATGGGGCCTGCGGATGATCTCGGCAAGCGCCGGTGCGGCCGCGCTGGTTTCACTCGCGTTTTTCACGCGCTACCCGATCCGCGAAAAGGACGGGAAGGCCTTCGTCAGGAGCTGACCGGCCCGGCGCGGCCGCGGAGCACCGCGTCGAGCCCGCTTTCCTCGGGCAGGCGGTTGTTGTGCGCGATGAACCGGTAGAGCCGCGCGGAGGCGGTCTCGACGCGCTCCATGGTCTCCCTGTTCACGCGGTACAGGCCGAACTTCGGGCCGAAACCCTTCGCCCACTCCCAGTTGTCCGTCATGCTCCAGTACGTGAATCCCGTTATCGGACATCCCTCGCCGATGAGCCGGTGCACCCAGGCCAGGTGCTCGAGGATGAAGCGCGGCCGCCGGTCGTCGGCGGCGTCGGCCAGGCCCGACTCGGCGATGAAAAGCGGCACGCCGGGGTAGCGCCGTTCGAGTGTTTTACACAGGCGGTAGATCCCCTCGGGATAGATCTCCCAGCCCATGTCGGTGGTGCGCGAGGAGATACAGGTTTTACGCTCGATGAAGCCCGGTTTTAACGGATTGAACGAGAGTATCTCGCGCGTGTAGTAGTTCACGCCGATCCAGTCGAGCGTGCCTCGCAGCGCTTCGTCGTGTTCGCGCACCGAAGGGCCCAGGAGCACCCTGAGATCGATGGTCCCGGTGTACAGCGCGTCGAGGAGGTTTTGATTGAAGATGCGGTCCATCTGCCGCGCAATGACGCGGTCCAGGAGAAGGCCCTTCGGCTCGTAGTGAAAGAAAAAGTATATCTGGCCGACACGCGGGGTCGAGGCGCCGTCGGGCGGCGCGGCGTGTTTTTTTATGAGGTGATACGCCCGGGCGTGCGCATGGATCAGCGTCCGGTAGACCGAGAGGGCGCGCTGTATGTCCTTCCGGTTTGGCGGTATCTCACCCACGGCGTACCCGGCCAGGGCGTAGATCTGCGCGTCGATCATGGTGCTCCAGTAATCAACGCGCGGACCGAACCGCTCCGCGCATTGGCGCACCAGCGCCTCCCAGCGCTCCATCACGGCCGCGCTTTCCCATCCCCCCAACTCCGCCGCCCACAACGGCAGCGTGAAATGCCACAGGTTCAGGAAGACGACGAAGCCTCGTTTCCGCATGGCGTCGATCATCGCGCCGTAACGCCGGAAGGCATCCTCGTCGTAGCGGCCCTTCTCCGGCTCCACGCGGCTCCATTCGATGCCGATGCGGTGGGCGTTCTGCCCGTCGCGCGCGGCGAGGTCGAAGTCCGACTCGTAGCGGTTGTAGAAATCGATCGCATTGCCGCAGCGGTCGCCGTTTTCAATGGGCGAAGGTTCCTGCGCTTCCCAGCGGGCCCAGTCGTTATTCAGGTTTCCTCCCTCATGCTGGTAGGCGTCCTCGCCCGTGGCCCAGAGGAAGCCGTCGGGGAAACGCCGGCCGGTGATGGGTATCGGCGCGGACGGGCGGGGACGGCGGAGCGAGCCGTAGAGGATGATGAGGGCAATAAACACGGCACCGGACACACCTGTGATGACAGCAGGGCTCATTATTGATCTCCAGGGCGGTGGAAACCGCATCCTATCAGTGCATTCCGGGAAATGGTAACAGGATGACTGTAATTGTAAAGAAGATTCCATGTATAATGAACGTGGAGCCGGCAGGCTAACGATTAGATGTATCCGCCGTGCAGGGCGGATATCGCGCGGCTGTTTCAGAGCGGCGGGAGTCCGGCGAGTTTTTCCGCGAGCACGCGCGCGCACCGATCTCA
>JBFZEY010000506.1:0-2642 GCA_041306625.1 Spirochaetota bacterium
AAAAAGTGGATGTTCAACAATTCCGTCCGGTACCGAAGGCGTTCCCTGCCTTGAACGGGTATGAAATGCTTTACTTATTTAATAAAGATCAGAACTTGGGCTGTCGCTTTTCAACGAAAGCGGTCATTCCCTCTTTCTGTTCTCCGCTGGCGAAACAGAGCCCGAAGAGGTCACGTTCTATCGCCATCCCGGTCGCGATATCGGTCTCGATGCCGCGGTTTATCGCGGTCTTGGCGTATTTCACCGCGTGCCTGCTTTTCATTGCGATGGTGCCCGCCAGATGCAGGGTTTCATCCATCAGCTCATCCGGAGCCACCACACGGTTGACGAGCCCTATGCGCTCTGCCTCCTCCGCGCTCACCACCCTCTCCGCGAAGATGAATTCCTTGGCTCGGGCTACACCGATAAGCCGTGGAAGCCGCTGCGTACCGCCGAAACCGGGTGTAATACCAAGCCCGACCTCCGGATGGCCGATCCTTGCGTTGGTGCCGGCTATCCGAATATCGCAGCACATCATCAGCTCGCACCCCCCGCCCAGGGCATAGCCGTTGACCGCGGCGATCACCGGTTTTTCCATAAGCTCGATCCTCCTGAAGACGCTCTGGGCCCGCTGCGAAAAAAAGCGCGCCTGGTCAGGAGTAAGGTCCTTCATCTCGAAGATATCCGCACCGGAGACGAAGGCCTTGCCCTCGCCGGTGATCACCACGACATAGATGTCCTGCTCGGCTTCGACCATGCCGATGGCCGCATCCAGTTCGAGCAGGGTTTCGGTATTGAGCGCATTGAGCGCCTTCGGCCTGTTGAAGCTGATAATGCCGATATTCATTACCCTTTTATACAGGAGATTTTTGAATTCCATCACCGCCTCCAATGCGCGCCGAATCGCCTTTTCTTCAGAATTGTATTCAGTATAGCGCTCTTATCAAACTATATATATTTTGTACACATAAATTTTTATTGAAATACCGCTAAAATCCCGATGCCGGCCGCGCCCGCTTTGCCCAGAAGAGTTCCCGTTCAATAGAAACTTTGCCGAGGACCCAGGCTACTATTTAATCAGGCCTTGCGGTCAATGCTCTCATGAACAGGCTTCCCATTACCAGAGAAGATCCGGGGCGCACAGAATTCGCTAAAAGCGTCATTTCGACAGGAGCTACGTTATAAGCCGGTCCTGAGGCCATGGGGATTAAATGAGACCCATCACTCAAACCGCCCGAGCGCGATATCCATGAACAGCATGGAATGCGTGATTGATACCGTCACAACGGTGATCGGAGATACTGGATTATTACAACGGACATGGACCTGGTGGCGGTGAACCGGCGTTATCGCTGGAAAATATCTTTAACGCCCGTAATGAAGGCGGGGCCGGCCGCATTGCCCTGCAAATCAGTGCTTATTTTTCCATCCAAGACGCTTGAGGGCTTCTACGACGTCTTTTCGAACCTCGACGTCTTTATCGTTTATCAGACCCACCAGCGCGTCCACGGCGCGGGTGTCACCCATCCTGCCAAGCGACCAGGCCGCATGGCCCCTGACGCTCGCATTTTTGTCTTTGAGGGAGGCGGTGAGCTGGCGAAAAAGACGCGCCTGTCCGTTCTTACGATGGTGTTCGTCTTTATCCGAACGAGAACGTACCTGCGCCGCCTCATACGTCCCGTTCTCTACCGTATTCTTTTTATCTTTCGGGGTTTCGCCGGATCGTTCCGTTTCCGACTTCATCGGTTCACCGGACTTTTCGCCGTCCTTTTTTCGCGCTTTCCACCACGACATGGTCGCCTCTCCCAGGGAATCAGATTATACTTCGCCCGGATTCATTGCGGCCGGTTCAGCTCCCGGAAACGGCCGTCCGTCCGGTGACGGTCCCATTATTTTCTCACCGCCCGGCCGGAGGGTCAAGACAATTTATACTCCGGTCAACCCGCACCCGGCCATTTTGGCGGTCATGCGCCGCTGCACGGCGCCGATTTTCGCCTTGAGGTTTAAGAGATACGCCGGCTCCGGCTGTTTCTCTCCCTGCAGAACGTCGTATTCATCCCTCTTGATCGCACGCAGTACCGCTTCGTAATCACCGTCGTATTCCCGAAGCAGGCGCTCCACCCATTCGCGAAACCTCCCGGTGGCATCGATTGAGCGGGGTATGTATGCGCGCGCGTCGGGGCCGGTGTAGTACACGCCGTGGGAAATGAGCAGTATATCCACCTCGTATTCGGCGAGCCGCCGGAGCGAATTCATGTACACGTCGTAATCGATCAGGAACTCGCTCATAATATAGCCATCCCTGCCGGGAACGCCGACCGACTCCGACGGAATCATGGCCTTTAGCTCCGGGATATAATACGTGGTCATGTCGCGCGTGTGACCGGGCGTACGGATTACTCTGACGGTCAGAGCGGGCGACACACGTATCTCGTCGCCGTCCTCGAGTACCCTGTCAACGGTGAATGGTTCGAACGCGGGGACGTCATCCTTCCCGAAACGATTGAGACTCGTGATGAGATCTATTGCCGATTGCTTCTTTACAATTTCGCTCCCTTCGATCGACGTACCGATCGCCAGTCCGGGCATCATCCGCTTCAGATAACCCGCCGCTCCGCAATGGTCGAAATGCACATGCGTCAGGAGGAGGTATTCAGGCCGTC
>JBFZEY010000507.1:0-9354 GCA_041306625.1 Spirochaetota bacterium
TTAAAAAAGACGATCCATCGCCTGGGCAATAGAGCCGACCTCTACGACCTCGCCGGCGAAGCCGGCTCGGCGCGCCTCATCCAGCCCGCCCTTCGGCAGTACGATCCTCGCGAAACCCGAGCGCGCGAACTCCTGGATCCTCCGGTGGCACTGCGCCACGTGCCGCACCTCTCCCGAAAGTGCGATCTCGCCGATAAACCCCGTGGATGGCGGAATCTCTATACTTTTAAGGCTCGAGGCGATCGACATCGCTACGGCGAGGTCCGAAGCCGTTTCCGTTATATGAAAACCTCCAGCGACATTGATGAAAACATCGAAGGTGCCGAGCTTGAGAAGCCCGTGCTTTTCGAGCACCGCCACAAGAAGAATCAGCCGGTTCAGGTCGAAACCGTCGGCCATCCGGCGCGGGTTCGAGAAGCTGGTGAAGCTTACCAGCGACTGCACCTCGAAGAGGATGATGCGACTGCCCTCGAGCGACGCGGAGACGGCATTGCCGGGCGAGGATGAAAGATACGGATTGAGGAACAGGCTGTTTTTGTCCTTCACCTCGACAAGGCCCTTTTCCTCCATCCGAAAGAGACCGATCTCGTTCACCGATCCGTAGCGGTTCTTGAAGGCGCGAAGCACCCGGTAGTCCTTCGAAAAATCGCCCTCGAAATACAGCACCGTATCGACCAGATGCTCAAGGAGCTTGGGCCCGGCGATGGCCCCGTCCTTGGTGATATGGCCGATGAGGATGACGGGTATACCCGTACGCTTGGCCATGTCGACCAGGCGGGAGGTCGCCTCGCGGATCTGGCTGACGGAACCGGCGTATCCGGGGACCTCCGAGAAATAGAGCGTCTGCACTGAATCGACCACAACGCAGTCGGGCCTGGCCGCTTCCGCTGCCGAGATGATTTCCTCCACCGAAGTGACGGTTGAGACCGATATCCTCCCGACATCCACCCCCAGTCTCTCGGCGCGGTGCCGTATCTGCGCCGGCGACTCCTCTCCCGAAAAATAAAAGGTCCGGAACGAGTTCGCCACCTGCAGCGCGAGGGTCGATTTGCCGATGCCCGGATCACCGCCGACGAGTATCACCGAACCGGGGACAATCCCTCCTCCGGTCACCATGTCGAACTCAGTTATGCCGGTGGCGATACGGGCGAACCCGTCCTCACCAACATCCGAAAGCGCCATGACACGGGCGGCCTCACGCTTTTCCCCCGCCGCAGGCCGCGCCGTCACGATCGTGTTCCATTCCCCGCAGGCAGTGCAGCGCCCGGCCCACTTGGGCGTCTGGGCTCCGCACGATGAACAGACGAAAGGGCTCGCCTTGCGCGCCATTACTGCTTGGGCCTGAAAAGGAGCTTGGAGGGGTCCATCTTCAGCGTATAGAAAAGGTCCTTGGCGAGGATCGAAGCGTCGCGTATGTTGTTATACACTTCCTCGTCGTTGAGCAGCTTGCCTAGCGTGCCCCGCCCGTTCTCGAGCCTGAACATTACCTTGTTGAGCTGGCTCGATGTCTCTGAAAGGTTTTTAAGGGTGATGTTGATGTCCTCCTTGTTGGTCTCGGATATCTGGGCCAGGTTCCTGGTGAGCAGGTTGAGCTGATCGACCAGTATTTTGCTCTGGACCGAAAGCGTGGCGACGGTCGCCCGGCTCACCGAAACGGTCTGGCGTACGTCGTAACGGTTTTCCTCGACCATCTTGTTGAGGTTGGCGACGAAGCTGTTGGAGTTCTGGAAAATCTCGGCCAGTATCTGGCCGCCGCTTTTGTCCTGCATGAAGCCCTGGAATGTCAGCATCATCTGGTCAAAACTGGGCGGGTCGATACCGTAGACCCTGTCCCCGTCTTTCAGGTAGTCGTCCATATCGCGCGAGCGAGGCACAAATACGTTGATATATTTCTCGCCGATGATCCCGGTGGTGAAGATGGCGAACTGGCTGGGGCGGATAAGACGGAACTTTTTGTCGATCCAGACCGTCACCTCGGTCTTCTCGGACGACTGCCGGATCTCCTCGACCTGGCCGATCCGAATGCCTCCGGCGATCTTTACCGGAGCCCCGATACGCAGATCATTCAGAAATCCGTAATAAACCCTCAGGCGGTAACCGCTCTGGGCGATGTTTACCTTGGCGAGTATCCCCACAAGCAGGAGAAAGAGGGTAAAGCTCACGGTGATGACCAGACCCACCCTGATCTCGTTCGTCATTTTCATCATACGGCCTCCTGACTCCCGACATTTTGAACGGACTCAGCGGTGCCCGCCCACTCTCCGCATACAGGCATATGCATAAAAAATCAACCACTGTACTGTAAAAATGGTAAAATGCCGGAAGCCTCAATGATCCATCCCGGACCGCTTGATTTCCCCGCCCTGCAGGGCTATATTATTCCATTGGTTGCTCCGGAGGGAAGAGGTATGAGCGAAAAGAAAACCATCGAGCTGCATGTAGGCGGGATGAGCTGCGTCATGTGTTCACGCACAGTGGAGAATGCGCTTTTGAAGGTTGACGGGGTCAGCGGCGTTTCGGTCAACCACTCCACGGGGATCGCCAGCGTGAGCACCGCAGACGCTGCGCATCTGAATCTCATGGAGGCGGCAATACGGGATGCCGGGTACGAGTTCCTCGGCACGGACTCCGAAGAGGACCGGCAACGCGGAGAAGAATGGCGCGAGCACGACCTGTCGGCCAAGCGGGTGCGTTTTATAATCGGGCTTGTTTCGGGTTTTATTTTGATGGGCATGATGTATGCGCCCGGACTGCACGCCCTTCCGCTTTCATGGATCATGCTCATCATCGCCACCCCACTCTTCGTCTACGTAAGCGCACCGATCTTTTCGGCGGCCGCCCACGCGCTCAGGAACCGGAACCTGACCATGGACGTAATGTATTCCATGGGAATCGGCGCGGCCTTTGGCGCAAGCCTCCTCGGCACCTTCGGGGTGCTTCCGCATGACTTCATGTTCTACGAAACGGCGCTCATGCTCGCCGGGTTCCTCATGCTGGGCCGATACCTCGAGGGGCGAGCCCGCGGCCGTACATCGGACACGATAAAAAAGCTCATGGCCCTTAACCCCGATACCGCCATCCTGGTCCGTGACGGCAGCGAAACCGAGGTGCCGCTCGACTCGGTCGTACCGGACGATATCCTCCTCGTGCGCCCCGGCGAGCGCGTGCCGGTTGACGGCACGGTACTCTCCGGCGAGAGCTCCGTAGACGAATCGATGCTCACGGGCGAATCCATTCCCGTTTTCCGCAAACAGGGCGACCCGGTCACGGGAGGCACGCTCAACCTGAACAGCGTACTGCGCCTGAAGGCGATGCGGACCGGCAGCACAACCGTTGTCGCCGGCATCATCCGTCTGGTTAAAGAGGCGCAGGGGTCGCACCCGCCCGTTCAACGCATTGCCGACGCCGTCGTCGGATGGTTCATCCCCGTCATACTCGCCATCTCGGTGCTTTCATTCGCGGGATGGTATTTCATCGCCGGCGAGTCGCTCCTGTTCGCCTTCACCACGCTGGTATCGATCCTGGTTATTGCCTGCCCCTGTGCTCTCGGCCTGGCGACACCAACGGCCGTCACCGTCGGCATCGGAAGGGGCGCCGAGCTCGGCATCCTTATACGCGACGGCGAGGCGCTCGAGACCTCGGCTCGCGTCAACAGTATCCTCCTGGACAAAACCGGGACCATTACCCACGGCCGGCCTGCGGTAACCGATCTCGTACCGCTCAAGACCGATCAAACGGAACTGCTGGAAATACTCTCGGGTGTTGAAAAGGACTCTCTCCATCCGCTCGCCGCGGCAATCGTCGCCGAGGCACGGCGTCGTGGAACCGTGGCCAGGGAAATCAGCTCTTTCGATACGCACGCCGGCAGGGGGGTAAGCGGACATCTCGAGGGCGCAACGGTCATCGCCGGAAGCGTGGATTTCCTTTTGGAAAAGGGCATCGCCATCAGCGATGAGGCGAGGGCGGTCATCGAAAAACTCGAAGAAGACGGCAGGACGGTAGTCGCCTGCGCGTTGGACGGAATACTAATTGGCATCGCCGGCATCTCTGATTCCCCGCGCGAGGATGCGGCCGCCGCCGTAGAGGAGCTTGGCCGCATGGGAATACAGGTAACCATGATTACCGGAGACAACCGGCGCACCGCCGAAGCGGTAGCCCGCGAGGTGGGTATCTTCAATGTTATCTCCGGAGTGCTGCCTGAGCGCAAGGCCGAAGAGGTCCGACGCCTGCAGAAAGACGGTCTGACGGTTGCCTTCGCGGGAGACGGCATCAACGATGCTCCGGCACTAGCAGCCGCCGATATCGGAATCGCGGTCGGGGGCGGCACCGACATTGCCGTCGAGAGCGGTCGGATCGTGCTCATGAAGGAACACCTGCTCGACGTACCCGCCGCCCTGCAGTTAAGCCGCGCCGTGATGACGCGCATCAGGCAGAACATCTTCTGGGCCTTCGCCTATAACATGCTCCTGGTGCCAGTCGCGGCAGGCTTGCTGCATCCCTTGTTCGGCATCGCGTTCAAGCCGGAGCTCGCGGGTCTTGCGATGGCGGCAAGCTCTGTAACCGTGGTGAGCTTCTCGCTTTTTCTAAAACGCTTTACGCCCGGGGCGTACAGGCCCAGAAAAAACTCTTGACACATTCCATGAATGGTATTCATTTAATAAATAGTGACTATTTAATAATAATGCCTCATGCATTGTACTCCCGCTCCCCCGCCATTACAGAAGCGGCGCGGACAGTGCGGCGAGGGGCGTTTACCCTGTGGAGGTTGTCATTATGAAGCTCTATGAATTCACCAAATCGTATGAAATGTTCGAGGAGGCGAAAAAATACGTTCCCAACGGCATTTACGGCCCCAGAAGCCCGATGTTCCTCACCTTCGGCTCATACCCCGCGTTCCTCAAACACGGCGAAGGCTGCCACATCTGGGACGTCGACGGCAATGAATATATCGACTACATGTGTTCGTTCGGAACGAACCTTCTCGGGCTCAAGCACCCAAAAATTGATGCGGCCGCGCGCAAGCAGCAGGAGAACGCCGACTGCTTCACGCTTCCCTCTGACCTCTGGCTTCCGCTGGCGAAGAAGATGGTGGAGACCATACACGGAGCCGACTGGTGCGTTTTCGGCAAGAACGGTTCAGACGTAACCTCCTACTCGATCACCGTCGCGCGCGCACACACCGGCAAAACGGTCATCCTGATTGCAAATGGCTCGTACCACGGCTCGCACTTCTGGTGCCAGACCCACGGCGAGGGTGTTCCGGCCGAGTGGAAAACACACCTGGCGTATTTCGAATACAACGACGTCGCCGACTTCAAGCGCGCTGTCAACGAGAACAAGGGGAAGGTCGCCGCCGTCATCCTCACGCCGCACCGGCATGACGCACTCCGCGACCAGGACCTCCCCGCTAAAGAATTCGTCGACGCCGTCAACGCGACCGCGAAGAGCGAGGGCTTCGATATCATTGTCGATGACATACGCTGCGGATTCCGCCTCGACCTTTCGGGAAGCGCGAAGCATTACGGATTCAACGCCGACCTGCAAGCCTTCGGCAAGGCAATGGCCAACGGGTATCCGATAGCGGTGGCGGCCGGTCGCTCCGAGCTGAAGCCCTCCGCCGAGAAGGTCTACTTTACCGGAACGCATTATTTCTCGGGCGTTCCCTTCGCCGCGGCCATCGCCACGATCGACGAGATCAAGTCGAGCGGCGCCATCCAGAAGATCGACACCATGGGTAAAAAGCTCATGAAGGGACTTGAAGAAGCGGCCGCGGGCGCGGGCGTAAAGGTTACGCTTTCGGGCCCCCCCGCCATGCCCTACATGACCTTCGAAAATGACGCCACCTTCGAAACCAACCGCTACTTCTGCGGGGAGGCGGCGCGAAGGGGTATTTTTTTCCACCCGCACCATAACTGGTTCGTCTGTGCTGCGATAACCGACGAGGACCTCAAAAAGACCATCGACGTCGCCTCCCAGTGTTTCGGGCTGGTGAAAAAGAAGATCGGGGGCTGACGATGAAGTGGAACCACCTCGGAATAAAGGCGGCCGATCTCTCGAAATCGCTCGGTTTTTACTGCGATATCCTGGGACTTCGAATAGTAGATGAAGTTGACATCCTCGGCAAGAGATTTTATTTTGTCGGCAACGACTACTTCAGTATTGAGATCGAGCCGGGCAATCCCGACGACGTCCAGGCCAATGCGAGCGCCCAGACCGGGATGTACCACTTCAGCCTCACGGTAGACGACATCAAGGGGCTTGTCGCCATGCTGAGGGAACGGGGCGTAACCGTCGCCTTCGACCCGCTCCAGCCCAGGCCCGATCGCTGGACTTCGTTCATCCAGGGACCGGACGGCGAGTTCATACAGCTGATAGAATATGTAAATAAATAAAGAACACGGGGAACGGCCGATGGCCATTCCCCGTAAAGGTTGTTCCATCATGGGAATTAAAGAAAGAAAGACACGCGAAAAAGAGGAGCGGCGGATCGCGATCCTCGACGCCGCGCGCACCCTCCTCTTCCAGGAAGGAATCACGTCCACCTCGGTACACCAGATAGCGAAACTCACCGAACTGTCGGTCGGTACGATCTACCTGTATTTTTCCAGCAAAGAGGAGATATTCGCCACCCTTCAGGAGGAGGGACTCGATATCCTTTATGCGGAGGTGGAAGAAGCCGGGAAAAGTGGCGACCGCGCCGCCGAAAGGCTTGTCAGGATGGCGCAGGCCTATCTCGACTTCTCACGCAACCACAAAAAGTATTTCGACATCTTCAATTATTTCATATCATCGCCCGACGTCATCTTCCCCCCGAACCTAAAGAACAGGATAGACAAGCACGGCAACAGGATTCTCATGATGGTGGAGGATGCGATCAAACAGGGCATCACCGACGGCGATTTTGCGGAGGTGAATATCAAGAACTCGGCGCTCTATTTCTGGGGATCGCTGCATGGACTGATACAGTTCAGGAAACTCAAGAACACGATGTACCGTCATGAAAACTTCGAGGAACTGTACCGCTACGCCGCCAGGCACTTTATCCAGGGCCTTTCACGCCTCGCAGTGGACCAGGGGCGTCCAACGGCACAAAAAACGGCCGCCGTGCGCGCGCACTGAAGCCTCATTTCCCAAGTATCATCTTGAGCGACAACAGGAGCAGCACCACACCGAACACCTTCCGCAGAACACCTGCATCGATATTCACCACGAACTTCGCCCCGAACATGCCGCCTGCTATAAAACCCGCGGCGATGAGCGCGGCCACCGGTATGTTGACATGGCCGCTTTTATAGTATACGTACGCCGCCAGTAAACCGATCGGCGGGACCATTGCGGCAAGCGAGGTGCCCTGCGCCAGATGCTGATCGAAGCCCAGTAAAAAAATGAGGGCGGGAATGATAACCACGCCCCCTCCGATGCCCATAAAACCGCTCGCCATACCGGCAACGGCCCCTATTGCAATCGCGATCAGATACGTCGCCACGGTATTACTCCCCCTCTTCCTGAAACAGTCCGCCCTGTGCCGTCTGGCCGCACGCGCCAGTGTATTTTTTCCGCAGGTGTTCATACGCGCCCCGGGTAGCAACCCTGCCCCTGGGCGTTCGGTTCAGGAGACCGCTCTGCACCAGGAAGGGTTCGTAGAAGTCCTCAATCGTGTCGATTTCCTCTCCAACGGAAATAGCGATCGTTTTGACTCCAACCGGACCGCCGTCGTACTTATCGATGATGACCGACAGGATCTTTCGGTCCATGTCGTCAAGGCCCAGCACGTCGATGTCGAGCCTGTCGAGTGCGAACCTGGTTATCTCCAGGTCGATCGTGTCGCGTTTTTCAACGACGGCAAAGTCCGCCACGCGCTTGAGCAGGCGGTTTACGATGCGCGGCGTACGGCGCGAGCGTTTAGCCAGCTCCGCGGCGGCGTCGTCCCGGATTGGGCAGCCGAGGATGCGGGCCGAGCGGTCGGCGATGTTTTTAAGATCATCGATTTCGTAGTAATTGAGCCGCAGCGGGATACCGAAGCGGTCGCGGAGCGCCGAGGTGAGCAGGCCCGTTCGGGTCGTCGCGCCGACCAGCGTGAACGGCGCCAGGTTGATCTTGATGGTCTTCGCGCCCACGCCCTGACCGATAATGATATCAAGCGAGCGATCCTCCATCGCGGGATAGAGTATCTCCTCTATGGCGGGTGAAAGGCGGTGTATCTCATCGAGGAAGAGGACATCGTTCTCCTCGAGTCCCGTGAGGATTGAGGCAAGGTCGCCCGCCTTGTCGATAACCGGCGCGGAGGTCGCGCGGAGGTTCACTCCCAGCTCCTTCGCGATTATAAATGCAAGCGTGGTCTTCCCCAGCCCCGGGGGCCCGGCGAGGAGCACATGGTCGAGCGGGGTTTTACGCATACGGGCCGACTGTATGAAAACGCGGAGGTTGTCGACGATCTTCCGCTGGCCCACGAACTCATCGAGGCTTGACGGGCGCAACGACTGCTCTTCCCTGTCCTCGGAGAGCCTGTCCGCGTTCACGAGGCGTGAAAGGTTTTCCATGTGGCGCTACTTCTTGACGGTTTCGTACTTCTTGATCGTTCTCAGCACGGTGTCGGCGGTCTTCTGGGCGAGCAGCTCTTCGCGTATTATGTCATTGTTCATGATTCGGGCGATATTGGCGAGCGTCTTGATGTGCTGCGTCAGCTTGTTCTTGGGAACGAGCAGCAGAATTGCGATCTTCACCGGCTGGCTGTCGATGGCGTCAAAATCGATGCCGTTTTCACAGAGCGCGAGGACTATGATGATGTCCTCCACCCGCGCCGAAGTGCAGTGCGGTATCGCCACACCCTTGCCGATCCCCGTACTCATGGACTTTTCGCGTTCAACCAGAGCCTTTTTAACGATCTCACTGTCTTCTTCCCTGACGTCCTTGTTCCTGACCGCGAGGTCGAGCATCTCCTGGATCAGGTCCCAGCGCGTTTTCGACTGAGAGCCGATGATGATGTTGCTCTTTTTAAGGTATTCAGATAGGATCATGGGTTGCTGTTGTAGCCCGTACGAGATTCGTGCGCCGATCGCCGCGAATTTCCGTTTTTCCCGGAAGCATCACGCATGACGCACCCCCGGACGGCATCGAAAATTTCAGAGTAAAGTAAAAGGGAGCCGCGGTTTTTAGTCAAGATATATATTTTCGTCATAATGATGGCACGGCCAGGCCGTCACTTCTTAAGTTGCTGTGCGTATAATCTCCGTACCCCGTGAAAAAACTCGAGATACTCCCGCGATCGATAATCGGGATATGTCCAGTCCCAGGGCTCGTAGTGCCGCGCCACGAACCTGTATTGATTCTCAAGGTAGACGCCCTCGCGAAGAT
>JBFZEY010000508.1:0-4593 GCA_041306625.1 Spirochaetota bacterium
TCGACCACCACGTAGATCATGGCGCCGGCGGCGACGGAGAGCGCGTAGGGCAGAATGGACTGGGCCACCAGTACAATTGATGCTCCCAGTACTCCCGCGATCGGCTCAACGATGCCCGACATCTGCCCGTAGAAAAAGCTTCTGCCGCGCGCCATTCCCTCGCGGCGAAGCGGCAGCGACACCGCCATGCCCTCCGGGAAATTCTGGATGCCGATACCGACCGCGAGCGCAACGGCCGAGGCGAGCGTTGCCGAGGGAAGTCCGGCGGCGACCGCGCCGAAGGCGACACCCACGGCGAGGCCCTCCGGAATATTGTGCAGGGTTATCGCGAACACCAGGAGCGTGCTCCGCTGCCACGAGGTCTTGACGCCCTCGGCCTCATTTGTCGGCAGAAAACGGTGCAGGTGCGGAAGCACCAGGTCCACCAGACGGAGGAAGATGCCCCCCGCCATAAAGCCCGTTGCCGGCGGGACCCATACGGGCAGCGGGCCGCCTTCGGACATCTCGATCGCCGGTGCGAGGAGCGACCAGTAGCTCGCCGCGATCATGACGCCGCCGGCGAAGGCGAGGGCGAAATCGAGCACCTTGCGGTCAGGCTGTTTTCCGATAAACACGAACGAGGCGCCGAGCGCCGTAAGGCCCCAGGTGAAGCAGGTCGCCATAAGCGCCTGTGTAATATGCCCCTGTGCCGTGAAGAATTCTATCATTGGTCGGGTTCTCCGGTATCTTGAGTATGAGCAGGCGCCGTTAGATTTCCCTTTTGCGTCGCGGGGCCATGATTGTGCTTGCCCGAACCGCGACAGTCGTATCACCGGTTTGCATGCTCGATGCTGCCGTCGATCATAGGGGTATACGTTCGGCTGATCAACCAAAATTTAGCGCTGACATGCCCGGTTATAAAATGTGGTTGCCAAAATAGTTCCATGAGCCGAGTCTTTGCCGGTTGCCGGTAATCCATACTTTGAAGGAGCAAATGATGAAGGACCTTGTCATAGTGGGAGCGGGCCCCGCCGGGCTTTCCGCGGCGATCTACGGGATGCGCGCGGGGATCGACCTCGTGGTGCTTGAGAAGCTTGCGCCGGGCGGGCAGGTGATGACCACCTACGAGGTCGAAAACTATCCCGGTTTCGTCGATCCCGTTCCCGGGTGGGAGCTCATGAGCAACATGGAGAACCAGGCGCGTCGGCTCGGCGCCGAGATCGTGAGCGTCGAGCTTTCCTCGCTTCGCCGCAACGAAACGGAGAACTGTTTCGAGATTGCGGTCGCCGGCGGCGATCCGATTCGCGCGCGCGCGGTGATTTGCGCAACCGGCGCGTCGCTACTGAAGCTCGGCGTTCCCGGCGAGGCAGAGTTCACCGGCAGGGGAGTGTCCTACTGCGCCACCTGCGACGCGGCCTTCTTCAAGGGCAGGGTGACCGCGGTGGTGGGAGGCGGCGACACCGCGCTCGAGGAGGCGCTGCACCTGACGCGCTTCGCCTCGAAGGTCTACCTGGTGCACCGGCGCGACGCCTTCCGCGGCGCGAAGCTGTTGCAGAAGCGCGTGCTCGAAAACGGCACGATCGAACCGGTCTACAATTCCGTGGTGCGTTCCATCAATGGAAGCGGCAAGGTGGAATCAATCAGCCTCGAGAATAAAAAGACGGGCATGACGAGTGATCTCCCGGTCGACGGTGTGTTCATTTTCGTCGGCTATCGGTCGAATACCGAATACATTCCGGGAGAGATCCTAAACGACTACGGCGAGGTGATGGTCGACATGCGCATGCGCACCTCCATTCCGGGCCTCTTCGCGGCGGGCGACCTTCGAGGCGAATCGATACGTCAGATCGTTGCGGCGGCCTCCGACGGCGCCACGGCCGCGCTTGCCGCGTACGACTACCTGGAGGGGCTCGCCCGGTCCTAAAACCTGATGCCCAGCACCTGGTGATAGGCCTCGCCGTTCATCTCCACGCGCTTGTACAGGAATTTAAGTACCGAGAATTTCCTGAATCCCGTCTCGCTCTCCGATTCGGACTCCCACAGGAGTCCCCAGAGACTTCCCGTCGAACGGTATCCGCGCTCCGGTTTTTCCAGGTGATAATACGGGATGCCGAGAAGCAGCATCTGTCGCTCGTAGCTTTCGGCCGGCTTTAAATTGCGATACCACAGCGCGCCGAGGCCCCAGAGCTGGAACTTGTCGCCGTTGCTCTCGGCGCTCACGTACGTGAGAAGCGGCGGGATGCAGAGCACCCATTCGTCCGGGTCGCTGCCGTAGTACCAGAACGGAATGAAACTGTGGCGGAAGTAGTCGCCATCGCGCTTCAGGTTGTAGATGAACCAGAGCAGGCTGAAGTCGTACCCGCCCCCCGTGCGCGACCATTCATGGCTCGCGAGGAGCCCGTAGGCGAGGCGCCAGGCGCGTATCTCCGGCGACACCTCGTAGCTCAATAAATTGAGCGCAAGCCCGTAGCTCTCGTGCCCCGTTTCGGTCCACCGGCGGTGATCGTAAAGCCCCAGGAGATTCTGCCGGCTGTACGAGGGCGACGAGTGCAGGTAAAGCCCCGCGATGAAACGGCTGGAGGCCGTCGCCGAGTGCGACGAGAAATAGACCGGCAGTATGAAACGGGTGGACGTCGTTTCCGAGCGCCAGGAATAGTACAGCGGCAGAAGGTGCCGCGCTCGCTCACCCGTGCCGGCCTCTGCGCTTTGCCACAGGAGCAGTGTGAGCGAGCGTTCCGTCTGCGGGGTCGACGACGAATAGAAGAATGGAAAGATATACCGGTAACTGCGTCGCGGTGAGGTTCGGGAAAGGTAAAAAGGCAGCAGCCAGATGCGCGAGTCGGCGCCGTCGGCGCTCCTGGCGTGGTCGATGAACCAGAGCACGTTGGTGTGCGTATTTCCGTTGTCGGTCGAGCGATAGAACAACGGGATTATGGGGAAGAAGTAGAATCCCTTCGAATGGCCGTCCACGGTCCCGCTTTTCGCGCAGTGCAGGGGGCTTAGGGAAAACGAGCTCTCAAATTTCGTGCTGTCCCCGGCCTCGGCCGACGTACTGTAATAGAGCGGGCTTATGGTACGCTTTGAAACAATTCCCTCCTCGTGTCGCTCGCGGTGCCAGATGAAGGGGAGTATCCTCCAGCCGCTTCGCTGCGGCGAGGAATACCAGTTGGCGATCGGCCAGAGCACCGTCCGCTCGCGGAGGTCGGTCGGCGCGTCGTACTCGTCCCAGTACAGGTTGAGCACGTAGCCGCGTTTAAACGAACGGCCCTCGCGCTGCATGCCGTACAACGGGAAGAAGACCAGGTACTCCACCTCGCCCGACCTGTACGATAGATAATTGAGCACCCACTTCATCCGGTCGTCAGAATCCCTGTCCCAGGTGATCCAGGAAAGCGGAAGCAGCCGGAAATGCCGTTTTGAGTCGGCCCTCTCGAAGGCCGTAAGTCCGAACAGGAGGCGGAAGCCCCAGAAGTACTCCGAGTCCTCTCTCGATACGGTCTTTTTCGCCTGCAGGCTGACGCCGCCGGCGGGCTTTTCGGCAGCGGCCGATTCGATCGGCGCCTCCCCGGCCGAATCGGCCGTTTCATCCACCCGTGGCGGACGCTTCAGCGTGAGGCGCGTCGAGATGCTCACGACGTCGTACAACCATGAAAGATCGGTGTCGATATGCCAGCCCTTTTCGCCCCTGGCCAGTCCGAGGCTGACGGCGGGACCGGGGCCGGCCGCCACGCTTTTCGAAAGGCCGAGGATGTTGACATACACGCTTCTTTTGGAACTCTCATACCTGAAGTACAGCGGCAGCAAGAGCGTGATGTTCCTCTCCGGGGTACTATCGTGAAAATACAACGGTATCCAGTACGTGGCCTGCTCGCCCTCGGCCGGGGCGCTGCGGCCGTAGTAGAGCAGGAACCAGCGCACCGACTCGTCCGTCGTTTGCTTGTTATAATGGAAGAGGCCGTACGATGTTCCCTCATCTTTTTTTGAGCCGGCCGGCCGCATGTAGAACGGGAAGTAATAGCGATAGCCCGATTCGCCCGTTTCGTGGAAGACGAAGGGGATCAGCCAGAAGCGCTTGAGACCGCCCTCGGGCGCGGTGCGCCAGTCGATGATCCATAGCAGGTTGCGGTGCGTGCCCTCCCTCGCGTCGCGGCTTTGATAGTAGAGCGGGATGATGGGGAACCAGAAGCTCGAACCGGCGAGCGCCCCCGACCAGCGTTCCCCGCCGTAGCGGGAAGTGGTGCGGCCGAAGAGCGGGGTAAGGAGGCCGCCGGTGTACAGGATGTCGTACTTCTTTTCACCGGGGATGTAGCCATAGTCCGTGCCCTTCCAACGGCTGAACAGCGGCAGCAGGTGCGTGTAGTGGGCGCCATCGGAATAGCGGTTGTTGAGGAAAAGAGGCGGCAGCACATGCGTGTACCCGTTGGACCCGGGACGATGAAAGAGCAGCGGAGCGAGCCAAAGGCGCGTCAGCCGGTCTCGTTCGCCCTCGCGGCGCCAGGAGTAATCGATGAGCCACAGGATGTTTCGGTGACCATACAGCGGTGTCGTGTGATGATAGGTGAGCGGAACAAGCGGCGCCCACCAGGTCCTTTTTGCCCGCGTCCCGTCAGGGAT
>JBFZEY010000509.1:0-3550 GCA_041306625.1 Spirochaetota bacterium
AACAGGATAGTTCATGCCACGGACCTCACGGGCAGGGAAATCGAGATGGCCCTGCTCGAACGAATCGCGCAGAGCCCGCGCATAACGGTGTTCGAGGACCACACGGCCGTCGACCTCCTCACCGAGCACCAGCTGCAGCGCGAGCCGATTGACGGAGTCAGCTGCTACGGCGCCTATATCATAGAAAATTCGACCGGCGATGTGCATGTCTTCAATGCCGCCGTTACCATACTTGCCTCCGGAGGCGCGGGCCAGGTGTACCAGCATACCACCAACCCCGAGATCGCCACGGGCGACGGAATAGCCATGGCCTACCGGGCCGGGGCGCTTATCGCCGACATGGAATTCATGCAGTTCCATCCCACCACGCTGTACGTCGAAAATCAGCAGGGCAGGAGCTCGCTGATAAGCGAGGCCGTGCGCGGCGAGGGGGCGGTGCTCCTTAACGCGCGCGGTGAGCGCTTCATGGAGAAGGTTCACCAGCTCAAGGAGCTCGCCCCGCGCGATATCGTTGCCCGGGCGATAGACATGGAGCTCAAAAAGACCGGCGAGCGCTGCGTGTACCTGGATATCTCGTTCAAGGAGGGCGATTTCCTGATGCATCGCTTTCCCTACATCTATTCCCACTGCCTCAAACGCGGCATCGACATGGCCAGGCAGCCTATCCCCGTGGTGCCCGCCGCGCACTATCTCTGCGGCGGCATAGTCTCCGATCTGGAGGGCCGGACTTCGATTCGTCGGCTATACGTTTCCGGCGAGTCGGCCTGCACCGGCGTGCACGGGGCGAACCGGCTGGCGAGCAATTCGCTGCTCGAGGGGGTGGTATTCTCGCACCGCTCGTTCGCGCATATCGAGCGCTCGTACGGGGGGCGGATCGGCCAAATGGAAAAGCCGCAGTTCCCGCGGTGGAACAAGGAGGGTACCTTCGACCTCGAGGAGTGGATTCTCATCCAGCACAACGTCGAAGACGTCAAGCGGCTCATGTGGGACTATGTGGGCATCGTGCGCTCGAACCTCCGCCTCAAGCGTGCCTGGCGGCGCATACTCCTGCTCGACGAGGAGATAAAGGACTATTACCGCCGTACGACCATTCACCCGCAGATGATCGAGCTGCGGAACCTGGCGACCGTGGCAAAGCTTATTATCCGCGGCGCCATGACCCGGCTGGAAAGCCGGGGCCTTCACTACAACACCGACTATCCCGAACCGGTCGAGGCGATGCGCCGGAATGTGGTGCTCGTCCAGGGTCGCGATCCCGAGATACGCTCGCTTGAAGAGGTGAGCTTCGACTGAAGCCCGCGGCATCTGTGGCAGGGCTGCCGAATTGACGGGGAAGCGAACGTAGTCCCCTGTCGGGGGCGGGTGGTCCGTCGGTGTTCACCCCGCTCCGGCCGATTTGATAAAATAATTGAAACCGCGTGCGGGCGGGTGCTAGTATCGACGTGCGCGGGGCTTTCCGTTAAAGGCCCGTCGCGGAGCAATGCTTTGTACTGATCGGATGAAATCCCGGAGGTCGCCAGAGCGGTGCCAATCGAACTCATACTCAGCGGGAAGGTGCAGGGGGTGGCGTGCCGCCACTATTGCAGCCGCTACGGCCGCATGATGGGCCTGCACGGCTCGGCCACCAACCTCTCCGGCGGCACCGTTCGCGTGCTCATTGACACCGACAACGACGGCACGGCCCGCGCCTACATGCGGGCCCTGATGCAGAACCCCCGGCAATTGACCTTCTACGGGTTTATCGAGCGCATCGACCTGCGCGGATGCGAAGGTCCGATCGAGGGAGATTATATATTTTAAAGCGGGATCGCGCCTTTGCGGTGTGTTCTCTCAGCCGACCACGACGGGCTTGGGCATCTTCATCCTGCGCCCCTTTATCTTCTCGAACGAGAGGCGCAGCGCGCGCGCATTCATCTCCAGAAACTTCATGTACGGTGTTTTCTCAATGTATGCGTAGAATTTCGTTAAATCGTGCTCGAAGAAATCGTCGAAGCGCTCGCGCGAGGCGCCGTGCGATGCCTTGTGCGCGGCGAGCCGCCGTATATCGCCGTTGAAATCGGGACTTATATGGTAGAGCTCGTGGAAGATCACCTTGAGCTTCTCGCTCGGCGAGAGGTTGAAGAAGCGGGGATGATAAAAATAGATGATATACCGCTGGTCCACGCCCCCGTGGCGAAGGCGCGGCATGGCGTAAAGCTTCCCCCGGTAGCGCAGCGTTTCGGCGCCGTCCTTGAAGCGCATCGGGACGAGCTTGCCGAAGGTGCCGCCGCTCGCGTTCGACCGGTTGGTGGCCATGCACACCAGCACCCTGCGCGTATCCACATGGGAGAAGGCCTCGCAGCGGAGCGCGATCTCCTGGATAATGAGCGTGATGACGTCGGTGAGGTTTATCTCCGGAAGCTTCAACCGCCCTTCTCCGCCAGTGCGATCATTTCCTCGGCGTGGCGCACCGACAGCTCGGTGACCTTTTCTCCGGCGAGCATCCGCGCGACCTCGTTCACCTTTTCCCTGCGTGAGAGCTTCTTTACCAGGGTCGTCACCCGGCCGCCGATGTTCTCTTTCTGAACGGTAAAGTGTACGTCGGACATCGCGGCGATCTGGGGAAGGTGTGTGATCACGAGTACCTGCCGCTCCATTGCGAGGGATTTGAGCTTTTTGCCCACCACCTCCGAGGTCTTGCCGCCTATCCCTGCGTCCACCTCGTCGAAGACCAGGCTTTCGACGATGTCCGCGGAAAGAATGACCTTCTTGATGGCGAGCATGATACGCGACATCTCGCCGCCGGAGGCCGCCTTGCGGAGCTGGCGCAGGTCCTCGCCCTCGTTGGCCGACAGCAGAAACTCTATGCGGTCGAGCCCGTGCGGATAGAGCACGTAGCGCTTGTTCTCGGTTTCAATCTCGCCGTCGGGCGAGAGCTCTCGCTTGATCGAGATGCGGAAGACCGTTCCGGGCATGCCGAGGTCGGCAAGCTCCTTCATAACCTTCTCCTCGAGGTCCTTGGCGGCGAGCCTTCGCTTTTCGGAGAGGTCCAGCGCGGTATCCCTGGCGACCTGCACCATCGCGCGGTAGTCGGCCTTCAGTTTCTCGATCTGCTCCTCGGAGGACGAGATGGCCTCAAGCTCGCGTTTCGACTTCTCTGCGTAGTCGAGCACCTCGCGAACGGTGGTGCCGTATTTCTTTCTGAGAGAGGAGATCAGCGAAAGGCGCTCCTCTACCTGGTTGATCCGCTCGGGCGAAAACTGTATGTCCTTCTCAAAGGCCCGGAGGTCAGCGGCCGCGTCCTCGAGCGAATAGAGCGAGGTACGGACGGTTTCCAGGATGGATGATATTCGCACGTCGAAGCCCGATATGGCCGAAAGGCTCTGGTCGGCTCGCTTGAGGCTCTGGACAATGCCGCCGTCGCCCTTGAGCAGCGACGAGCTGGCGCTGATCTCGGTGAAGAGCTTTTCCGAGTTCTGCAGCAGCGCCGATTCGTTTCGCAGATCCTCCTCCTCGTTCGGTTGAAGGCGGGCGGCCTCGATCTCCCTGATGGCATAGCCGAGAAATTCGA
>JBFZEY010000510.1:0-3010 GCA_041306625.1 Spirochaetota bacterium
GACATGCGGAGTGGCACGCAGAGTGGCATGCCGAATGACACGCGTTGTGGCATGCCGAATAACAGGCGTTCACGCCTCCGGTAAGGGCCGCCGGAGGAGAATAACATCCCTGGAAACAGGAGGAGGAGCTCATGAAATCCTGATACCCCCCGGAGAGCTCCCGCGGCAAACCTATCTGCGACGCGTATTCGCGATGGTGAGAGTAGAAATACCAGGGATGAGAATAATAGTAGTAGGGGTAGTATAGAGTGGATCGTCCGGACGGTTCCTCGGAGCTACCCGGCCTCCCGGCGTCACGCTGCGACTCGAGCAAGTCACGGTAATGTTTCTTTGTTGCATCAAGATCGCAATCCCAGATCTTCTCCTGCAGCTCTTTGATGAGTTCCTCGAAGAAGTCCGAGAGGAGCCCCGAGAGCACCAGGCCGCCTGGATCGAAGCAGCGGAGGAACCGCTCCTCAATCTCATGCTTAGCTTTTTCCGCGGATAGGATCTCGATTTTGAGCGGCGAAAGTGAAATTTTCCTGATTATGCTCTGGGCCTCGAGAGCATCGATCATCATCGCCGCTAAAAGCGATAGAGGCATCTCGAGCAGGAGCGCCGCTTCCGCCGGATGGAGATCCTCGGCTACCTTTCCCGGGACCTGGTACGAGCCGACGACGAGCTTCGGCGGAACCCAGTTGTCCCCGGCCCATTTTATCCCCTCGATCATCTCCACGGCGGCGGCGAAGCGCCGGTGCTTGCGATAATAGAGGAACGCGAACAAAACCGTGACAAGGATGAGCACGACCGGAGAAATGACGGCTGAGAGTGCACCGGGCGGAGGGGCGGCAACGCGGCTTGAGCCATCCGAACTTGCCGCGCCTTGGGTCAGCTCGATCTTCATCACCGACGAAGGCAGGTAAAACTGGATCCGCATCGGCGACCTCGCCGGGACATATTCCTGATGCAACCGTATCGAGAGATAATAGTTGCCGTCCTCTCCGGCGGTGCCGTAGTATTCGATCAAATATTGCTCGTTTACATATGGTTCCGTTAAAAAACCGAGATCGTCCATATAAGCCGGCGATACTTCGCTACCGTCGACGGTGATGGGGAAGATGACCCTCACGGTCCTATGATCGAGATCGTATTCCCAATCCACCGGCGCCCAATCGAAGTAGAAGAGCTCGCCGTAATCCGTCGATTCTGTTATGCCGACATTCCCGTACAATCCGAGATCGGCGCCGTAATTCAGCAAATAATACGCGCGGCCCGAAAACCCCTCGCCCCCGGCGAGCACGACGTCATATCTATCGCCGCCTAAGTCCTCGATGTCGAGCGCGACCCTGCGATTGCCGGGAAGGTCCGCGTAACATAAATCTAAATTGAACACGGGGCGGCCCCCGGCGCCCTCGAAGTAGAAGGCGTGCATCTCGCCCGCGGCTGCAACCCATTCCATTTCATAGAAGATATCCGCTTTCCCGTCAGGCCTGAGGACGACATCGATCTCAACCGAAACGAGCTTCGCGTCAAGCCCGGCCGCGGTCACTGACACCATTACGACCATATAGAAACAGAGCAATCTCCGAATCATGTATCGTTCATCTCCTCAATTACGTCGAAATCGGATGACGCCTTTACGCCTGGAAGCTCACTCGCTCCTATTTCCTCAAGCCGATCGGCGATACCGCCGAGAAGCTTTACAGCGCGGTTAGCCGGGGAGCCGGCTTCACTCATCTCGGCTTGTTCGCCGTCGATTCCGCGAGTACGAACGCGGTATCTGCGTGAAGTCGACTCTGCATCCAGCTCGTCGAGATAGGCTGTACACACCCCGGTTGCCTCCTCGAGCGCTCCCTTGACCTGGGGAACGTACTTTTTTTGCGCTTGTTCTTCTTCGATCAGCCGGCCTGATATAAGCGATATCCTCCCGATAGCTTTAGCGACTTCAGGATCATCGATTCGCAGAACTGAAAGACGCCGCCTGAGAGTGGCCGTCACCTCAATTTCGCGCATCGCGCCTTCATCGAAAATTTCTTCCTGCTCACGAACGATTTCCTTCGCCCCCAGGCGGGAGAAGAAGAGTATGGTCGAGGTCCCCACATATCCGATGATGACGAATATCGGCGCCAAAATCCCCGCCGTAATGAAGCCGAGCACAACCGCACCGACAAGAGACACCGCGGCCAGCGCGATGTGGGTATTCGACCGGATAAAGAGCTTGACGGCATGCAACGTGTTCATAGGCATTTGCACAACTTTACCTTGAAAACGGCTCACCGTCAAAGAACCCGGAGCCCGGGCGCCTCGTTTTCTCCTTAACGTACCTGATATTTCAGTATATGGTGGAAATGCCTGAGAGGACCAATGAGAAAACTTAAAACCAGCATAGCTTACAAGTGGATAGTGATGTCCGTCGCAGCCATGGAGACTCTCATGTGCACGATAGATATGGCGGGAATCCGCGTTGTCTTACCTCATCTGGAACAGGTTTTTGAAACAAGCCCCGATATCGTAGTCTGGGTGTCGCTCATATGGGTGCTTGTCGGAAGCAGTCTCATGCTCACCATGGCGCGGGTTGCCGATATTTTTGGCGGAAAGAGATTATTTACCGTAGGTCTATCGGTTTTCACTATCGGTTTGGTTCTCTGCTCTTTTTCGCAGAATATTATTCAGCTAATCATATTCCGCTTTATTCAATCCTTCGGGGCCGCGATGACCATCGCGATCGAGTACGCCATTGTCACTGCTTCTTTTCCGTCCGGCGAGCGGGGCAAGGCGCTTGGGATATTGGCGGCGATAGCCGGATTAGGTCTGCTCAGCGGTCCGGTAATCGGGGGGGTGTGTCTCGACCTCTTAGGATGGCGTTCCTTTTTTTACTTGAGGATACCCATTGCGGTTATTGCTATTGTAATGTCGCAGTTTTTGCTCGTCGACGAATCTCGCAGCAAAAGCAAAGAGAAATTCGACATACCCGGGGCGGTAACCTTTTTCTTTGCGTTAATCTGCCTGTTTTTTGTTTTGACTCAAGGCC
>JBFZEY010000511.1:0-2540 GCA_041306625.1 Spirochaetota bacterium
ACGAAGGAATCCATCACGGAGAACCGCGACTTCTTCATGGTGCTCCTCGCCATGGGGCTCTGGGGAATGGCCTTCGAGGTCTTCTTTCCCTTCCTGATGATCTACCTTAACCATTATCTGAAAATACCGATCGACCAGTCGTCGCTGCTCATCTTCGTATCGATCCTCGTCGGCGGCGTCATCGCGGCATACCCCAGCGGCTGGCTTGCCGACCGCTACGGCCGCAGGAGCGTAAGCGTGGTCTCGGTCTTCGTCATTGCGGTATCGCTCTTTCTCTTTTCGCAATCGCGCGATATCGTCTGGCTCGCCATCTTCGGCGCGCTGTGGATCGGCGCACAGACGGCCTTCGCCACGGCGACCGGAGCCTGGAGCAAGGACCTGTATCCCGCCGGCAAGCGCGGCCAGTTCTCCGGCTATATGACCATGTTCACCGTGGCCTTCACCATGATCCCCGGTCCGCTCCTCGGAGGACTGATCGCGCGCGTCTGGGGAATCCGAAGCGTCATCGACGGCAGGGACGCGGTCATACCGACGGGCGCCATCTTCATCGCGGCGTCGGTACTCATACTCCTGACGCTCATTCCGCTGTACGCCGTAACGGAAAAAAGGACAAAATAAGGAGGGGATGTGATGAAAACATCCGTATTCATGTCGCTTAAATGGCGAGAGTACGACGGGAACCCGATCATCGAACCGCCATTCCCCTCGCCCATCATCGCGGACCCGAGCTTCCTCGCGCCAGCCGAATCGCCCGACGGCGCCTGGCATCTGTTCGCGCACTCGCTCAGGGGAATACACCACTATACCTCAACTGATGGAAAAGCCTTTACCCGCCTGCCCGGGCTCGTCTGCCCGAGCGCGATGCGGCCCTTCATTCTCCGCGACGGCGGGAAATACTACCTGTATTACGAGCGGACGCGGAAGCACATCCTGTGGTTCTCATGGCTGCCTCTCAAATGGAAGTCGCATATCGAATGCAGGGTGTCGGACGATCTTAAAACCTGGAGCGATCCCGTTGTGATCCTCCGGCCCACGCTCGCCTGGCATCGCGACGCGAGGTACGGCCAATCGGTCAGCAATCCCTGCGTGGTGAAGCACGGGAGGCGCTATCTTCTGTATTACAGCGCGTCGCTGGTCTACATTCCCGACTGCGGGTTCAACGAGCCGCTCCACATCGGCGTGGCGGAAGGCGAAAGCCCCGCCGGGCCGTTCGTGCCGCGCCCCGAGCCGCTCATCTCGCCCTCGCCGCGCAATTCCTGGTGCAACCTCGGCGCCGGCGCCTTCAAGGTGGTGCGGCTGGCTGACGGGGTCAACGGGTTCGAAAACGGGATATACTGGCACGACTCGACGGGGCACTCGGGCTCGGCGATACTCGTCTTTAGCTCGAAGGACGGCATGGGCTGGAAGCAGAGCTCCACTGAACCGCTGGTCAGGCCGGAAGGCGCTGGATGGAAGAAAAGCCACGTCTACGCGCTCGACGCCAGGCCGCTGGACAATACGACATGGCGCCTTTACTACAATGCCCGCGACGAGTGGCACTGGACCCGCGGGCGGGAGCGCATAGGGCTCCTCATGGGCTCGATTTCCGATAAAAAGCCTGACAGGGGGGGCAAACGTACCAGGTGAAAGGATCAACCGAAAAAGAAATGGCGCCATTATGGCGCCATTTCACGTTCAAACACCTTTAGCCGGTCGATTCAACAGGGTGGGCTACATACTAAAGATATTATGACACAGACGGGATAACAGACGTACTATCTGCAAGAGCCTTGTCCTGATACTAATATAGCGCACCCGTTGTATATATCAAAAAAAATCCTCCTCGCGAATCAAATCGCACACCGGAAGGAATATTTTTCTTGCAATTATCCACTCGACTGTATAGATAAAAGCGTCGCTGTCGGGCGTTCATTGACCGTCAAACCCGGACACCATCTCCAGCAATGCATAAAAACCGGATCAGCATCCTCATCGCCGACGACGAGGAAAAGATACTCACCCGTCTCGAGCGTATCCTCGTCAAGGAGGGGTATACGGTCGGCACCGCCTCCGACGGCAGCGCCGCGCTGCGGAGGCTGGCCGGTGAGCGTTACGACATCGTGCTCACCGACATCAACATGCCCGACAAAAACGGCTTCGAGGTGATGGAGTTCATCAAGAACGAGCGCCTTGACACCCTGCCGCTGGTGCTTACCGGCTACGCGTCGGTCGAAAGCGCGATCCGGGCGATGAAGCTTGGCGCCTACGATTTCATACAAAAACCGGTCGATGCCGAAACACTCAAGCTGATCATCTTCAGGGCCGCCGAGCGCGTCATCCTGAAGCGGGAGAACGAGCAAAACATGCTCGAGCTCAAGAAACTCAACGACCTCAAGGACGAGTTCCTCTCAGTGGTATCGCACGACCTTCGCTCGCCCCTCTCGTCCATCGGCGGATACGCCAGCTACCTGCTCAAAAAGGGCCAGCTCTCGGACACTCAGCGGAGTTACCTTCTGATAATACGCGAGATAGCGGACAACCTCTATTCGCTGGTGAACGAA
>JBFZEY010000512.1:0-5687 GCA_041306625.1 Spirochaetota bacterium
GTAGGCGGCGTTGGAATAATAATATCGGTCAAGGAGGACCATCTTGCCGCCCTCCAGCGCGGGCCTGATGTTGGTTGCCACATCATCATCCCTGTCCTGAATAAAGAGCTGCACCTGCTCCTCGGGCCCGGGCATTGCGTCGTTCTGGATCAACTCCCGTATCTTTCGCCCCCACGTTCCGTCCGAGGGCTCCCTGAGCCTGACCACAGGAAGCCCGGCATTCGTATAATGCGCGAACACGGCCTCGCAGATCGTCGTCTTCCCCGAGCCGTCTATTCCCTCAAAAACAACGAAGAGCGGACGAACGCTCTTCATAGGATGTAATCGTCCCTCTTGCTCGATCCCCGGTCGAACTGTTCTTTGAAGCGCTCGAATCCTGGCCGATCAAGAAGAGCGAAGGTGAACTGCTTGCCCTGCTCCACCGCCGGCTGATCGTACGGATTGATGCCGTAAAGGTAGCCGGCATAGGCGGTCTGCATTTCAAAAAATATTATAAGCTCGCCGATAATCCCCGCGTCGAGGCGCGGAAGGATGATCGAGGCGTTCGGGCGCGATGCCTCGCGCAGCACCAGCTCGGTGGCGGATTCCTCAAACCGGTTGAGCCCGCGCAGGCTCTTGCGCGATATATAATCCACCTCGGGGACCCCCGGATAAAAATCGGGAATCTCCACGTCGCAGCCGAATTCGTTCAGCTTGAGGAAGGTGATGACCTTGTCGTTCGGTCCCTCCAGGTAGAGCTGGAGCTGTGAATGCTGGTCGATGGTTCCCAGCGCCGGGACCGGGGTGAGTCCCGAGACGACCGGTCTCCCTTCGGTATCACGGTTTTTTCCGAGAGATTCTGCCCACAGCTGGCGATACCAGTCGGCGAGGAGAAAGAGCTTCTTCGTATAGGGCATGAGCACGTTGATTCGCTTGCCTCGTGCCCGGTCGAACAGGTAGTGGAAGGCCGCGCACAGAAGCGGGGCGTTCCGGAACAGGTCCATGCCGTAGTAGCGTTCGACGGCCGTGCGCGCCCCCGAAAGCATACCCCCGATATCGATTCCCATGAATGCGGCGGGTACAAGCCCCACGGCCGAGAGCACCGAGAAGCGCCCTCCCACGTTCTGAGGAACGGGAAAGGTCGCGAACCCCTCGTCGGTGGCGATCTTTCTGAGCACGCCCTTTTCCGGATCGGTTATCGCGACAACGTGCTCGCGGTAGCGTTTGCCGACCTTCTTCTTCAGCATCGAAAGGAGTATGGCGAAATTAGCATTGGTTTCGGTCGTGCCGCCGGACTTCGAAATGACCAGGAAGAGTGTCTCTTTCAGTTCCATGACATCCGCCGCGGCGAGGATCTCGAACGGGTCCACATTGTCGAAGAAATAAACCTTCGCCCTCTTTTTTCGCTTCCGCTCGTCCAGCTCGTTGAGATAGAGATGCGAAAGGGCGTTTCTGAGCGCCTGCGCGCCAAGCGCCGACCCTCCAATCCCGATGACGGCCAGCGTGGAAAAACGGTCCGCCACGGACTTTCTGAAACGATCGATGGAGCACGCGATGGAATCGTCATAGGGAATTTCGAGAAAGCCGAGCCTACCCTCGGCCTTCTCGCGCGCCATTCGATTGAGCGCCTCGGATGCCAGATCCCGCAGCCCCTCGAGTTCCTTCGGGGCGATGCCGTGTTCCGGGCCGACGGCCTCTTCCATAAAGTAATTATAATCGAAACGTATCATGCGTTTCCTCCCATGGACTTTTCGCCGGACCCGGGTTCGACATGTTCCAGGAACAGGGTTGTGGCACCGATTGTCCCCAGGTTCAATGCCATAAAACCGAGCAGCGGCACAAGGCTCAGGACCCAGAAAGCGAGCCCCACGCCCATCGTCATGTAGCGATAGCGCCAGAGAAGTCCGAGCTTGCTTTTAAAAACAAACCGGCGCCGCTCAAGCGGGAAGTCAAAGAAACCGAAGCCCAAAAAAAACAACGCCGAGGCGAAGCTCAACATGGAATAGAGCAGCCCGCCGGCCACGGGAACCAGGTTGAGCAATAGAATCAGCACGTTGAACGCCGCGAGAATAATCAGCAGCCTTGCGGTATTCGAGGCAATCCTCGTAACATCACCAAGGATTAACCGGAGCGTGAGCGATTCATCATGCTTTTCGCCACCGAGGAGCTCCTCCACCCTGGCCGAGAGCGGATCGTTGAACGGCGCGGTGATGATGCTCCCCGCGATGGAGTAAAACAGTACCAGGAAAATCGTAACCGCCGCGAACAGAAAGGGTACCGCGAGCAGGCGCAGAATGGCAAGGTACCACGCATCGCCCTGCGGTATAAACGAAGCGAGCGCAGGATACACGTTCGTCCACGAAAACCAGACCAGGGCCGAGAGCAGGACGATATTGATGACAAACGGTATGATAAAATACCGCTTGAGCCCTTTGCGTCCACGGACAAGGCTGATCGCGCGAAAAGGGGCGAGAAATCCGCCGGCAAAAAGCGCCAGGCCGGGGCCGTTGACTTTTTTATTCATAATCGGGACTTTCCTGCCATTCAACAGAAGTGTGGAACGGAATTGTACACGCCATTTTAGCGGATGTCAAACAAAATACGTCCGACTGCAGACGGAATCAGCACTTATTGTAACGCGATTCGGCGCGGCGGAGGCGGTTCATGATCGCCCTGCCGAGACCGGTCTCCGGCACCGATTCGGCAATGATGATGTCGAGCCCGCGCGAGTCGAGCTCGTGGAGGCAGGAAAACAGCCGCGCGGCGGCCTCACGCAGGTCACCCGAAGCGGATAATACCTCGACGTGCGCGTACCCGGCGGTGTCGGGCGGTGGGCGAAATGAGAGAAGGCCGGCCTTTCCGGAAATACGACCGGCGCTGTCATTGTCCCTGATGATCCGGACGGGCGTCCGCGGTGAATAATGCGAAAGCGTCTGCCCCGGGGCCTTCGGGCTCGGGCTCGGGCCGCTCGCGTCTTCAACCTCGCCGATAATTTTTTCGATCTCCTCCAGGGCCAGCCCACCGGGACGCAGGAGTACCGCCCTCTCGCCGTCTATCCTGATAATGGTGGATTCCAGCCCCACCGCGCAGTCGCCGCCGTCAAGTATCATGTCGACGGAGTCGCCGAGCTGAACCGCCACGTGGTCGGCCCTGGTGGGACTGATATAGCCGAAGGGGTTCGCGCTCGGTGCCGCGATCGGCCTCCCTGTCCGCTCAATGAGCGCGAGGGCGACGATATGGGCGGGCATTCGCACCGCCACCGTGGGTAGACCCGCGGTCACAATGTCGGGGACGGTATCCTTTTTTTCGAAAACCAGCGTAAGCGGCCCGGGCCAGAAGCTTTCAATCAGGGAGCGCGCCCGCTTTGGAACCGTCTCTGTCAGGTTTTCGAGTTCCCCGGTGCGTGCGATATGCACGATAAGCGGATCGAACGAGGGGCGGTTTTTCGCCTCGAATATCCGGGCGCACGCGACGGGATTGAGCGCATCGGCCCCCAGACCGTACACCGTCTCCGTAGGAAAAGCGACGATTCCTCCCCCGCGGAGCAATCCGGCCGCCCTTTCGATGTTTTCCGCGTCCGCCTTCACCACATTCGCCACGACATCGCTCCGGAGACTCGTATAATTATGGACAAAAAACGTTTCCTCTGTGATATACACAAGTGGTATACGGTGAATATACACAGAATAAATTGGTTTTCAATATGTACTATCGCGTCTCCCCTGCCGGAGGCGGGGGAGAGGCTGCCTTGCCTGTGGAATAACACTTTATTTACGCTGCAAAAACAATCAAATAAAATCAGGGCGGCATGTTAAAAAAACCGGTTAAGGTCCTCTTTCTTTCATACGTTTATCCCCCAAAAACCATCGGGGGCATACAAACCTATATGCGCGATCTGACCGCTCATGTTGCGGCGCAAAATTCCCCCACGTACACGCTGATCAATCCCGGCGGGTACGCATTTCTCGCCCTGTTTATACCCTATTCAATCCTCAAGGCGATCAGTCTCATCCGTAGCCACGGCATCACCCATCTGCACGCGGCGAGCGGTCCGCACTGTTTCCAGGCCCTGCTCATCAAAAAGCTCACCGGCGTGAAAGTTTCCATCACCATCCACGGCCTCGACATCATGATCGAGACACTCCGTCTTGACCGGATCATCGCGTTCTTTGTGCGCCGGCTTGACCTCGTGATCTGCGTGAGCAACGCCACGAAGCGCGAGTGCGTCAGGCGCGGGGTGCCCCCGGAGAAATGCGCGGTTATCTTCAACGGGGTCGATCCCGGTATATTTCCGCTTCACCGTCCCCGGAACGAAATGCGAACCGAGCTTGAGGCAGCGCTCGGCATCCCGCTCGCTAAACGAAAGCTTCTGCTCTCCAACGGCCGCCTCGTAAAACGAAAGGGAGTGGAATGGTTCATCCGCTCCGTAGTGCCCCGCCTCGACCGTCGCTGCCTTTTCATTGTTTCGGGCGACGGACCCGAGCGCGACGCGGTGCGCGACGCGGTTTCTGAATGCGGCGTCGGCGACCGTGTTATGCTCCTCGGCAGAACGAGCGACGAGCTGTTGCGTCTGCTGTACAATACTGCGGATTATTTCATAATGCCCAATATCCACGAACCCGGCAATATGGAAGGCTTCGGCCTCGTGATCCTCGAGGCGGCTTCCTGCGGCGCTTCCGTTATCGCCGCGAAAATCGAGGGGATCGGCGACGCCGTGGTGAACGGCGTCACCGGATGGCTTGTGCCCGAACGCGATGCCGACGCATTCGCGCTTCATATCGCGAAGGCCCCTCTTCCCCCGCGGAAGGTCGCCGACGCCGTACGTAAACGCTTCGACTGGAAGCTGATCGCCGCTCAATACATCGAGGAACTTCGGAGGCTGTAACATCCCGGCCTCCGGCAGGTCTTTTAATGCAGGCACAAATCATGTGAAACGGAGGTATACCACGAACAAGCGAATGGCTTTCTTCTCGATTCTTCTCTGCTCAGCGGTTTTAACCACCGGCCCGGCGTTCGCCGCCGGGAATTTCGGTCTCGGTTTCGTGCTCGGTGACCCGTCGGGAATTACCGCGAAGTATTATTTAGGAAACGATCACGCCATTGCGGCAGGAATCGGCGATGCCGCGGGCCACGGCTTCTATATCAATGTTGATTATCTCAAGCACTTCCAAGGAATCATTCCGGTGCCCGGGATGGCGCTGTATCTCGGAGGCGGCGGCGCCTTCCATCATTATCACCGCGACCGGCATGGCAGGGTCTGGGACGATGAAGACGAGGAAAACCGTCTTGAGGCGCGCATGCCCTTCGGAATAAATTATGTATTCAAACCCGTCCCCGTCGAGGTCTTCCTTGAGCTGGTGCCCGCGCTCGAGTTAGTGCCCGACGTCGATTTCAGATTGCGCGCGGGATTGGGCGCGCGCTATTACTTCTGACGGCGGCAATTTTTTGCGCCTTATACTGGTGCGCCATGGCGAAACGTCCTGGAACCGCGAAAACCGCGTTCAGGGAAGGAGCGATACGCCTCTTTCGGAAACCGGAACCGCCCAGGCGGAACGGCTTGCCGAAAGCATGGAAGCCGAGCAAATCGGCCTTATTATAACCAGCCCCCTGCGGCGGGCAGTGAAGACCGCGTCCATCATTAACAGGCGTATCAACGCACCCATCGAAATCGACGAGGATCTCATGGAACTCGATCAGGGTATCTTCGA
>JBFZEY010000513.1:0-5524 GCA_041306625.1 Spirochaetota bacterium
GTCTGGACGCCCCCGGTCGAGGGAGAGAGCATGACCAATGCGATTTTCCTTGGTGCCGTACTCTTCTTTTATTATATTTCGTATACCGGGATGCTCATCCCATGGTTCGCGGTTCTCCCCGAAATGAGCGGGAAGAACGAGGAGCGCGTCAAGATCGCCTCGGTAGGAGTGGCCATCGGGGTGCTCGGGGCGCTTATCGGCGGCGGACTCTCCGGGCCGCTCATGGGCACGTTCGGAATGTTCAGGATGGCGCTCATGCTCGGCATCATCGGGCTTGTCGCCGGACAGCTCTCGCTTCTGGGCATTCACGAGCGTCACCGGCCGCATCCCGACGAGGAGACTCCGCCGTTTTTCACCGTGATGCGCGAGATGTTCGCCGACCGGCAGGTGCTTTCGTTCGCGGTCATGATCATGTTCGTGCAGCTTACCTATCAGCTCATGCTGATGAACGTGCCATATCTGACCACGCTCATCCTTGGAAAAAGCGAGGGCGATGCCTCGATACTGATGGGCGAAGTGATCCTCTCGACCGCGGCCTCGGTGCCGCTCTGGTACCGGCTGCTCGGAAAGTATCCGAAGCGCTCACTATTCAGGGCCATCATCGTATTGATGGCGGCGGGCTTCGCACTGAGCTTTTTCATCGGGAGGCTTCCGCTATTCTCGCCGTTCGTACAGGCCATGATCGTTTTTCCGCTGGTAGCCGTTCCGATCGGCGGGATGTTTATAACAGTGCTCGGCCTCATCGCCGACATAACCGACTATGACGAGCTGAAATCAGGGCGCAGGCGCGAGGCGATGTATTATGGTATCTACGGTATCGTGCGGAAAACGGGCTGGGCGCTCTGCTCGCTCATACTGGTGGGGGTTTATTCGGTGTTCGGTTACAGCGCCGAAAATCCAATGGGCGTCAGGGTGATCTGGCTGGTCTGCGGGATTTCGTGTCTTGTAGGGCTTCTTGCCTTCATACCGTTTCGCCTTGGCGACAGCCGGGACGAGACTAAAGCGATTATGGGACTGTAAAACACGGTCGAGCGAGGGAACGCAATGCACGCGCTTATAGAGTTGTTGTTGAAAGAGGCTCCGGTCGTTACCGACGGTTCGTGGGGCACCCAGCTTCAGAAAAAAGGTCTCTCGCGCGGGGAATGCCCCGATATGTGGAACCTGTCGAATCCCGACAGGGTGCGGGAGGTCGCGGCGCTGTATGTGAATGCCGGCAGCCGAATAATCCTTACCAATACCTTCGGCGCGAACCGGTTCGTGCTGGGGAAATTTCAGGCGGCGGAAAAAACGGCCGGTATCAACGAGGCCGGGGTCAAAATTTCGAAGGACGCGGCCGCCGGACGCGCCCTGGTGTTCGCGTCGATCGGCCCGAGCGGAAAAATGCTCGTTTCAGGCGACGTTACCGAGGCCTCGCTCGCCGAGGCCTTCGAGGAGCAGGCCTCGGCGCTCGCCTCTGCCGGCGCCGACGGCATAGTCGTAGAGACGATGATGGACATCAACGAGGCCGTCATCGCGGTGCGCGCGGCAAAGGCCACCGGACTGCCGGTAATCGCCAGCATGGTCTATGATTCGGGCAAGGCCAAAGACCGCACCATGATGGGCAATACACCGGAGCACTGCGCCGAGGCGCTTGCCTCTGCCGGCGCCGACGCGATCGGCGCCAACTGCGGGCAGGGCATAGAGGGGTTCATCCCTATTTGCAAAAAGCTGAACGCCGCAACGGCCCTCCCGCTCTGGATGAAGCCGAACGCCGGACTTCCCGAGATGGTGAACGGGGAGGTGGTGTACCGTACGGGAGCGGAAGAGTTCGCGCGGTATGTGCCGGCGCTTCTCGAAAACGGCGCATGCTTTCTGGGAGGGTGCTGCGGAACCGGTGCTGAATTCATAACGGAGATCAGGCGCGCGATTGAGGGGAAAAAATAAGTTCGACGAGAACGGGGAGCGCTATCGTCTTATTTTTTGCAGCGCTCCGCTGGGAATCATTCATTTCGATGCCGCCGGCGTAATAACCGATTGCAATGATGTATTCGTGAATATCATCGGCTCGTCGCGAGACGCGCTGGTAGGGCTTAATATGCTTGGCCTTCCCGACGAGCGGATCGTCAGCGTCGTGAAAAAATCCCTTGCCGGGGAGACGTGTATTTTTGAGGGCGATTACCATTCGGTGACCGGCGGCAGGACAAGCGCGGTCCGCCTGATCTTCTCGCCGATAAAGGACCCGGACGACCGGCTGATCGGCGGATTCGGCATTGTTGAGGACATCACGGAGAGGGTGCGCGCGCACCAGGCACTCGAAGTTAAAAACGTACAGGTGGAGCAGGCGAACGAGGAGTTGCAGACCACGCTGGAGGAGCTTGAGCAGACGAACGAGGAGTTGATGAGCGCCCGGGACGAGCTGATCGTGGCGAACGAGACGCTGTATGAAAACGAACAGAAATACCATACGCTGTTCGATAATTCGGCCGACGCGATATTGCTCATGGACGGCAGGTTTATCGACTGTAATAACCAGGCGTGCCGCCTGTACGGCATCCCCCGGGAGGAACTAATAGGCCGTTCTCCGTACGAGCTTTCGCCCGACACTCAGCCCGACGGCCGTCCGTCGCGTGAAGCAGCGATGGAATACGTCTCGAATGCGCTTGGCGGTACACCCCTGCGTTTTCAATGGCGGCACCTTCGCGGTGACGGCGTTCACGTGGATGTCGAGGTATCGCTCGCCCGCGTTCTTGTTCGGGGTAAAAACCTTCTGATCGCGACGGTACGGGACATCACGGAGCGCCTGGAGGCCGAAAGGCGGATCAGCGAATCGCTCGCCGAAAAGGAGATTCTGCTTAAAGAGATACACCACAGGGTGAAGAACAATCTGCAGGTGATATCCAGCCTGCTCAGCCTGCAGTCCAGGTTTGTACGCGATGCGTCCGATCTCGCAATCTTTACCGAAAGTCAGAACCGTGTGCGCAGCATGGCCCTCATCCACGAGAAGTTGTACCAGTCGGGGGACTTCACCCGCATTGATTTCTCGGGTTACATAGAAAGCATGGTGGCCGAACTGCGCCGGTCGTATGGCGATGCCGCGGGACACGTCACGTTCAGGCTCGATGTGCGGGACGTTCGCCTTGCAATCGAGAAGGCTATCCCCTGCGGGCTCATTATCACCGAGCTTATCTCGAACGCCCTGAAGTACGCTTTTCCGGATGGCAGGAAGGTGGAGGTACGAATAGCCATGCATTCCGAGGGCCCTTTGACCGTTCTTGTTGTTGCCGACGACGGAGTGGGTATCCCCGCCGGTATCGATTCCAGGAAAGCCACCACGCTCGGTCTTCAGCTCGTTCACAGCCTGACGGGCCAGGTCGGCGGAACCATTGAGTGCCGCACCGGAAGCGGTACTTCCTTCCGAATTGAATTCCCCGAGAAATGACAGCGCCGACTCCGGCCCTGGAAATAAAGGTTTGCCGATTCTGCCAGGGCGCTGAAAAACATTGTTTTTAGAATTAAAATATTTTAAAAAATTTTGCAGGTTTCTTGTTTTTACCGTACTGCATCAATATATTTAGAATATATGGTGATATAAAAGTACCCAAGGACAGGTAGGGAGTGGATGGATCAACAGGGTAGTCCTCCGCAGACAAGGGGGAAAAGTTGTAACGCGAAGGGCTTATAATCCGGACTCGGAAAGATTATAAGCCCTTCGTCTTTTATGGGGATACACTATGCTTCCTGCGTTCTGGGTTTAACCGCGGATCCGGTGATGGCTTCCGCAATTGCCCCATGCGACGGGCGTCGTCGTCCATTCCGCATCGCGTGCCGAAATAACTTGACTGAATTCGTCCCGCCGTAGTAAGGTTTCGTGTTCCGCGGGCATGGACCGCGGCAGACGGAAAAAAACCGGAGACGATTGCCCAATGAAAAGGGTGCACCACTTTATACTGTTGCAGCTTGTCCTGACAACGGCCTTTCTTTTTACCTCATGCACCATCTGGAACGCGCAGCAGTGGGAGCGGTTCAACAACCCGTCATTCCATTTCCAGAAGTTCACCTATTATCTGAAAGGCGCCGACCGCCGTACCGCCTTCGAATTCATCCGCGATTTCCCGGTCGAGGACGCTCTTCGCGTAGTCGCCGAAAAGCACTCGATCGAGATCGACTCGGCCGAGTTCAGGGCGTTCACGGAAAATCCCGACAACGAACGACGCATAGCGGTATTCGGCGTCATGATTACCGAGCGGTTCTCGTGGGAATCCGCGGTTTCTCATGCCAATACGGTAGAGTTTGAATACGCGAACGAGTTTGTGGGCGAGTCGACGGACACGCAGAGACGCTATTCGCTTGTTCTCAAAACTGACGGCAAGGTGCGCGCGGTATACGGCGATACCGTCGAAAGGCGCGAGGACACAGTCGACAGCCTTTCCAGGCAGGTACAACGCAGGTAGGGGGGCCGTGTCATGAAGGACGTCCCTGGGACCGATTATTCGCTTTTCGACCGTCCGGAGATGCTGTTGTATCTTTTCCATCCGCGCGCCGAATCCGGCGTCGGGAAGGGGGACGGGAACTTCGAGGAGCTTTCAATTCCCGTAGAAAGAGGGGAGCGTATCGGTGGACGTCTGTACGCCGCGGGCGTATCGTCCCCGACCCTGCTGTTCTTTCACGGCAACGGCGAGATCGTCGAGGACTACCACGATCTCGGAGCACTGTATACGCGCATGGGCCTTAATTTCATGCCCGTCGATTACCGCGGTTATGGAAGGTCGACGGGATCGCCGACGGTGTCCGCGATGATGCGCGACTGCCATGATGTGTTTAAATATGCGTACGGTCGACTTGCCGCTGAGGAACGGAGCGGACCGCTTATCGTCATGGGCCGGTCGCTCGGCAGCGCCCCGGCGATCGAACTCGCCTTTACCTACCCCGACCGCGTGCGGGGACTGGTCGTCGAAAGCGGTTTCGCGCGGGTGATCCCTCTTCTGCGATTGCTCGGTATCGACGCGACGCGCTACGGCATAACCGAGGAGGGCGCCTTCGACAATCCCCGTAAAATCGCCGCGTACACCGGGCCGACACTGATCATTCATGCGGAACATGACCACATCATCCCCTTCGAAGACGGTGTAATGCTTCATTCCATGTCGGGATCGAAGAACAAGCGCATGCTCGAAATAAAAAAGGCCGATCACAATTCCGTTTTCCAGTACGGTCTCAAAGACTATATGGAAGCGGTGGCCCGCCTGGCGTCGGACGCCGCGAAGGTCTAGCGCCGGTTATGAACGCGGTATAGCGTGCCCGGCGCATTTATAATTGCACGCCGGGCGTTTCCTGAAGAAAATGATTGACTGCTCTCCGCCTGAGGAGTGTCATTTGGCATCGTGCGCCTGCGGAGCGTACAAGGCACTCTACCCGGCCGGACAACAACGGAACACTGAATCCTGAATGGACCTTATCGTCAACGGAATAAAGGAGGCCTTCCGCCTCATCGTCACGCTCGACCCCGAGGTTCTTAGCGTGACGCTTCTCTCGCTTCAGATCTCCG